>JAJUHM010000398.1 GCA_029279925.1 Aquabacterium olei | reverse complement strand
TCGATGCCCATGCGATCGAGTTGTTCACGCAGGTGAGGCACAGCCTGGGCGGCCTCCGGCGTGTTGACGGTGATGCGGACCATCTCCGAGCCTGCGAGGGCCAGTTCCTTGACCTGGATGGCCGTGCCGATGACGTCGACGGTGTCCGTGTTCGTCATCGACTGGACGCGCACAGGGGCGTCCCCGCCGATGGTGACAACACGAGACCCCCACACCACGCGGGCCTGCCGCGAGCGCCGCGGCAAAGGGTTGGCGACGTCGATGAGGGAACAGTTGGCGAGGCTCATGGCAGTTCGAGGCGAGCAACGTTGTTGCGCATGTGGCCTGCCAGATCCACGGGCTGGCCTTTGTGGGTGAGATGGACGTTGGCAGCGTTGCCGATGCGCAGTCGCATGGGGGCTTGACCGTCGACCGAGGCGGTCTGCCCGGCCTTCAGCAGGCCGGAATACACCTTGCGGCCACTGGCATCCCGCACCTCGATCCAGGCGTCTTCGGCTGCCCGAAGGCCGATGAAGGCCGGGCCCTCGGGCGGCAACGGAATGGCCGACGTCATGGGCTCTGCACGCGGGGCCGACGCAGCCGCCCCCACCACGGCACCTGCCTGGCCGACATCGCGCGGTGCAACTGCCGCCTCGGCGGTCAGGGGCGCAGGCACCGGGTCGCTGCTGGCCACAGCAGGTTCCGAACCCGCCGTGTCAGGCGCGAACACAGGCTCGGAGGCCACCGTATCGGGCGCGGCTGACGCGGCAGAGGCCACGGCGGCAGGCGGCGCGCTGCTGGCCGACAGCCAGTCAGGCAGCGCCAGCTCTTCCGGGAGGAGGTAGACAAGCAGTGCGCCGGCGAGCAGCACGGCGGGGGCCAGCCAGCGAGGAGACAGCACGGCTTTCCAGAAGGCCCCCTGCCCTGCGCGGTCGAACAAGGCACCCGAACTGCGGCGCTCCTTGAAGGGCGCGTTCAGTGGCTCACGTTCGGGCCCGAGTGGCATGGCGCGGCTGGAAGGCAGATCGGCCAGGACAGCCTGGGGCTCGATCTGGAGCTGACGGCAAACAGCCTTGGCCAGCGCGCGCGCAAAGTTGGCATCGGGCAGGCGAGCAAGGTCACCGGACTCGAGCGCCTCGAGCTTGGCCGGCGTGACCTTCAGCGTCGCCGCGAGATAGTCCAGGCTCATGCCCTGCGCCTCGCGCGCCGCCTTCAGGCGGGCGCCGGCGGCGGCGGCATCCGGTGCAGGGCCGGACGAACCTGTGGAGGGGGGCAGTTGCTCAGTCATCGAATCGTCCGAGTTCGAGGGCGGTGGTTTCGCGAGACGAGGGGAAGCGGCTGCGCAACTGGGCTGCGAGGTCATCCCGGCCACCCGGGTTGCCAAGGCGATGCTCGATCCGAGCGGCCAGCCACAGAGACTCGGCCGTGATCTGTTCGGGGATCGCATTCACCCGCCGGATGTAGAAGCGGGCCCTCTCCAGCTCGCCGCGGCGATAGAGCACTGCAGCCAGATTGAACGCCGTGGCGGGATTGGCCGAATCCAGCTCGAACGACCGCGTGAGCGTCTTCTCGGCCTCGTCATGGCGACCCGCTGCGATCTGGCAGACACCGCGCGCCAGCAGGGTCTTGCTGGTCGCCACGGTCTGCGGCAGGTTGGCTGCACGCTCGAACAGCGCATCGGCGGCGTCGTACTGCCGCTGCTGGCAGAGGTACCAGCCGTAGTTGTGCAGCACGCTGCCGTTGCGCTGGTCTATGGCCAGCGCCTCGCGGAAGCCCTGATCGGCGCGTGGCAGGTCACCCATCGCCGCATAGATCAGCGCGCGCATTTCGTAGGCCGCAGGCAGCGAGGGGTCGATGGACAGCGCCTGTTTGACTTCATCGAGGGCGGTCGCGAACTGCCCCTGGCCGAAATAGGCCGTGGCAAGCTCAAGCCGGATGCGGGCACGGCGACGCGATTCGGACTCATCCGAGGCGGTCGCGATGTCACCCCGCGTGACGGCAGACGGGCCAGCCGGCCGGGGCGTGGCGGGCGCGCCACCTGTGGCGCAGGCACCCAATTGCGCCAGCAAGACCACGACGGCCAGGCCCTTGCACCAGCGCGCGAGCAGCCCGGACACAGACACATTCCTCATTCAGCGATCTCCTGGACAGGGGGGCTGACAGTGTAGGCGCAAGCCCGCTTGGCCCTGTCAGCGATCCGAGCGCTGCCGCTCGCCCCGCGTGGGCATGGCCACCGGCACGGCCACAGGCTGGCGCAACATGCGGGTGTGCGCACGGGTGCGATCCTGGACCTCGCCTGCGAGTTGTCCGCACGCGGCGTCGATGTCGTCTCCCCGCGTCTTGCGCACCGTCGTGACGATGCCCGCATCAGCCAGCAGGCGAGCAAAAGCCTGCACGCGCGCGTTGTCCGAACGCTTGAGGCCAGACGCCGGGAAGGGGTTGAACGGAATCAGGTTGAACTTGCAGTTGATGCGCCCCTTCACCAGGGCGATCAGCTGACGCGCATGCTCGTCGCTGTCATTGACGCCATCGAGCATGCAGTATTCGAAGGTGATGAAGTCGCGCGGGGCCGCCTCGAGGTAGTCCTTGCAGGCGGTCAGCAACTCGTCGATCGGGTACTTCCGGTTCAAGGGAACCAGTTCGTCGCGCAACGGGTCGTTGGGCGCGTGCAGGGAGACGGCCAGCGCCACCGGGCAATCCTGCCGCAAGCGCTCGATCATCGGCACCACACCCGATGTGGAGACCGTGACGCGGCGGCGCGACAGGCCGTAGCCGTGGTCATCCAGCATGGTGCGCAGCGCGGGAACCAGTGCGTTGTAGTTCTGCAGCGGCTCGCCCATGCCCATCATCACGACATTGCTGATGATGCGCTCTGAGGTGCCCAGACGCTGACGCAAGGCGTGCTCGGCGTGCCACAGCTGAGCGATGATCTCGCCGGTGCTGAGGTTGCGGCTGAAGCCCTGATGCCCCGTGGAGCAGAAACGGCAGCCGACCGCGCAGCCCGCCTGCGACGAAATGCAGAGCGTGGCCCGGTCGTCTTCCGGAATGTAGACACTTTCAACGGCATTGCCGCCGCCGACATCGAACAGCCACTTGATCGTGCCGTCCGACGAGACGTGTTCGCTGATGACGGGCAAGGTCTTCAGGGTCGCAATGCCCTGCAGCTTGCCGCGCAGCGACTTGGCGAGATCCGACATCTGATCGAAGTCGGTCGCGCCCTTCTGGTGGATCCAGCGAAAGAGCTGGGTGGCGCGAAAGCGCTTCTCACCCAGTTGTTCGCAGAACGCAGTCAACCCGTCCAGGTCGAAATCGAGCAGGTTGACCGCGTCCATGAACAGACCTCTTGCGACGCCGGCAGCCGATCAGCGGCTGTAGACGTTCAGAGCGGGGAAGAAGAAGGCGATTTCGACGGCGGCCGTTTCCGGAGCGTCGGAACCGTGGACGGCGTTGGCGTCGATGCTGTCAGCGAAGTCGGCGCGGATGGTGCCCTTCTCAGCCTTCTTCGGGTCGGTGGCGCCCATCAGGTCGCGGTTCTTCAGGATGGCGCCTTCGCCTTCGAGCACTTGCACGAACACGGGGCCGGAGATCATGAAG
>JAJUHM010000397.1 GCA_029279925.1 Aquabacterium olei | reverse complement strand
GGCGGCGACTAATGCGCGGTGCGGGGCCCGTCCGTTGCGGCGTCGGCCGCGCAGGGGGCCGCGCGGCTGCTGCAGGCGGTCGAGCAGCCGGTGGTCGTCAACGGGGTGCGATTCACGCTCAACATGAGCATCGGCATCGCGCTCTACCCGGACGATGGCCGGACGGCGGAAGACCTGCTCAAGCATGCCGACACCGCCATGTACCGCGCCAAGGCGGCGGGCGGCGGGGTGCTGCGCTTCTATCACGCGGGCATGAGCGACGAACTGCAGCGCCGCCTGCTGCTGGCCACGCGGCTCAAGGCCGCGCTGCACGCCAACCAGCTGAGCCTGCATTACCAGCCCCAGTTCGACCTGCAGACTGGCGCCCTGTGCGGTGCCGAGGCCCTGGCTCGCTGGCACGAGACCGATGCCGGCTGGATCTCGCCATCCGAATTCATCCCCGTGGCCGAGACCCGCGGCCTGATCGACGAGCTGGGCGACTGGGCCCTGTCCGAAGCCGCGCGCCAGGTGCGCCAGTGGCAGGAGGCCGGCCTCGCGTTCACCGGGCGGGTGGCGGTCAACGTGTCGGCGCGGCAGATGGCGGCAGAGGGGTTTGTGGCCCGGGCGGTCGCGCTCGTGCGCGCACAGGGCGTGTCACCCGAGCGCATCGAGCTCGAAGTGACGGAAAGCTCGATGATGCAGGAGCCGCGCAGGGCCGAGGACATGGCCCGGGAGCTCGTGGCAGCCGGCTTCGTGCTGTCCATCGACGACTTCGGCACCGGCTATTCGTCGCTGGCGGCCCTCAAGCGCTTGCCCGTTGCCAAGCTCAAGATCGACATGAGCTTTGTGCGCGACATGCTGGACAAGGTCGAGGACCACACCATCGTGCACACCATCATCAGCATGGCGCGGGCACTGGGCCTGCGCACGCTGGCCGAAGGCGTGGAACAGCGTGAGCAGGCCGAGGCGCTGCTGGCGCTGGGCTGCGATCAGATGCAGGGCTGGTACCGCGGTGCCGCCGTGCCGGGTGACGAGTTCGCCACCCGCTGGCTCACGGGTTGAGTGGCCACAGCACCCACATCGCCACCTGCTGCTTGGTGCGGCCCGCCATGTTGAGGGCCTCGTCGCCCCAGCCCCAGAAGAAGTCAGCCCGCACAGCGCCCAGGATGGCGCCGCCAGTGTCCTGCGCCATCACCAGGCGCCGCAGCGGCTGGGGGGCGGCCGGTGTGGTGCTCCATGCCTGCGGCACGGTGCTGTCCAGCCACACGGGCGTGCCCAGCGGCACACTGTCGCGGTCCACGGCGATCGAGCGGCCGGGCGTCAGCGGCACGCCCTGTGCACCCACCGGGCCCACCTCCGGATCCGGCAGGGCCTCCTCCTTGAAGAAGACCACGCGCGGGTTGGCCCGCAGCATCTCGTTCACCCGCGTGGGATTCTGGCTGGCCCACTGCCGGATGGCCGGCCATGAAGCCTGCTCCAGCGGAAACGCGCCCTGATCGACCAGCCAGCGCGCCACCGACTGGTAGGGCTGGTCGTTGTGGCCACCGAAGGCCAGGCGCACGACCTTCGGCCGCCCTTGCGCGTCGCGGTCGTCCAGCAGCCTGACCCGGCCAGAGCCCTGCACCTGCACCAGCAGCACATCCAGCGGGTCGGCCAGCCAGGCCAGCTCGCGCCCGGCCAGCGCGGCGCGGCCCTCGGCGGTGGTTTCCAGTTCGGTGCGGGTCAGGTGCGGGCGTCGCTGGGTCAGGTCGGCCGGGGCGCGGTGCACCGGGTGCTGAAACCGGCCCTCGGGGCGCCGCCGGCCCTCCAGCATGGGCTCGAAATAGCCCGTCAGCAGGCCGCGGTCCGTCACGCCATCGAGCCCGACCACGCGCCAGGGCTGCAGGTGGCTCTGCACCCACTGCCGCACGAAGGCGTCGTCCACCTGCTGACCCCAGCTGGCACCCAGCCGGCGCACCTCGGCACACAGGCTGGCCCAGCCGTTGACGGGCTTCACACAACCGCGGTGCAGCGCCGGCCACCATTCGCGAACGCGGTCGGCTTCCCAGCCGGGCAGGTCTTCCCAGCGGGCCGGGGCCCATTGCGACTTGGTGCGTTGCAGCGCGCCGGGGATGGGGCCCGGCGCCGGGCGGCCCGGCACCTGCGTGGCGGGTGGTTGGGGCCGCTCGATGACAGGAGCGGGCGGTGTCGGCGACGGCGGCAGGGGGACACTGGTGCAGGCGGCCAGGCTGCCTACAATGGCCGCGAGCAGGCCGGTACGCACCGGCGAGAACGGACGAACGATCATGGACCTGATTGTGCTGGAAGCCGCCGCCGCGCTGGCGCTGCTGATCTTTGTCGTGTGGTGGACGATGTTCTCGGGCCGCCGCGGGGGCGAGCTGGACGCGCCGGACGACGCGCCCCCCGATCAGTTGCCCGGCTCGACCGATGAGCCTGCAGGCGACGACCGCGGCTCGCGCGGAGGCAGCAGGAAGCTCAAGGGCTGAGTGCGCAGCCGGCGCCATACGGCCTTGCGCAGCCGCGCCCGGTCGGTGACGCGCACCTCGCGTGAACGCACGGCCACGCGCAGCGCCAGGATGAAGCTCACGGCCACGTTCAGCAGCCCCGTCAGCGGCACCGCCGCCATGCACCACCAGAAGCCGGGGAAGTGGATGACGCCCGGGCCCAGCGTGCCGGCGGCGGCCATGATCTGGCCCATGGACAGCGTCACGTGGCGCACGTCCAGCGGCAGCGCCAGAAAGCCCGCGATCACCGGCACCAGCCCGAGCATCAGGCCCAGCGACACGTTGGCTGCCAGCCCGGAGATGTTCTCGCGCCACCAGCGTGCCCAGTAGGCGGCCCGGTCGGCACCCAGCCACAGGCGGATCCGCGGGTTCCAGCGCAGGGCGCTGTCCAGCCGGTGCAGCACGAACCAGTTTTCCACCCACCCGGCGATGATGCTGGACGAAAACAGCAGCACCCCGGTGAACGCCGCAAACAGCAGCGTCGGGCCCAGCAGCGTCAGCGAGTGCAGCACGTACTCGGCCTTTTCCGCGCTGATCAGCGGCGCATCCATCACCCACCACGCCAGCACCTGGGCCAGCAGCACCAGGGGCCCCACCACCGCCAGGTTGCCCACGATGCCGGCCACCTGTGAACGGATCAGGTGGGCCACCTGGTCGACAAAGCCTTCGATGGCCTCGTCGGTGCGGGTGTCGGCCAGGCGCGCGGCCATGGCCGGGGCCGTCATCGCCGGCTGCTTGGTGGCCACCGTCCAGTGCAGCAGCTGCACGATGACGAAGCTCACGGCGTAGTTCACCCCCGCACCGAACCCCGCCCAGAACGGCGACAGGCCCAGCGCCATCACGGCGAACTTCATGTAGGTGGTGCCTGCGATCACGGCGCCCCCACCCCCGGCACGGCGCAGCATGTCGCGGTACTCGGCGCGGTTGCGGGTGATGTAGTGCTCGCCCGTCTCGGCACTGCGCTCGGCCACCTTGCGCGCCAGCATGGCGTAATGCCGCGAGAACAGCGCGCGCACGCTGCGCCGCCGCTGCCCCTGCTCCAGCAGCTCGCACAGCAGGCTGCGCAGCACGGGGGCGGGTTGCGGTGCCAGG
>JAJUHM010000396.1 GCA_029279925.1 Aquabacterium olei | reverse complement strand
GTTCGAAACGTAGAGCGGGCCTTCGGCCCGCCGATTCGATCCCCGCAGGGTGCGCCGGGTGCCTGGGGCTAAGCGCAGCGTGCCCCAGTCGTAGTCGTAGGGCGAGCCGTTGCCCCGCCGAATCTATCTTTTTCGTAGGGTGCGCTGTGCGCACCACCCAGCCGCGGCTGGCAACCCGCGGCTTTCACCCGCGTACATGGCCATCGTCCAATAAACCGCTGCGCCTAACCGCCCTGAAACACCACCGCACGCCGGTATCCCCCACAGCACCCACCGCATGTACTGCCGGTTTGACATCCCCGGGGGCCGCCTTAGAATCGCGCCCTTCCAGTGAAAAACCGTCCTACAATCAGCGCACCGAAACCCCGCCGCCTCCCTAGCTCAATTGGCAGAGCAGCTGACTCTTAATCAGTTGGTTGATGGTTCGAGTCCATCGGGGGGCAGTTCCCACTTTTCGCAGGTCTTCGCAGCAGCGTGAGCGCCCTCGAAAACCCCCGCATTTTCCGGGATTTGCTGCGAATCCACAAAAACGGGCTGCGGCTCATTTCGAGTGGTTGCAGCCGGCTGCTGCGCCGCATTTTGCGCCGCTTTTCCTGCCGCCCCACCGGCGTCAGCGTGCAGCGGCTGGATCGCCCGATCGAAGTGCTCATCGGTGACCTGAAGGTAGTGCTGGGCAGCCACCGCGGGGCTGTTGCCGATCCACTTGCAAACCACGTGAATCGGGAACCGCTCCGCCAGCTCGGTTTCCCGTGTGCTGCGAAGGTTCTGGAAGGGCTTGGGCCACGGCTCCAAGCCGGCGCGTCGGATAATCCGCTCCAGCCGGGTTCGCAGGTTGACCCCGCTGTCCCGGTAGCGGGTGATGACGTATTCGGTCCCCGGCTCTGCTCCCTCGAACACCTCCCGCAGATGCGGTAGCAGTTCGGGAAACATGGGGATGATTCGGCTCGCCCCGCCCTCGTGGTGTTCCGTCTTGGGGCTGGGGACCCGGATGCGGTTGCGTGCCCAATCGACGTCGCCCCATTTGAGCGTCAAAACCTCTGATGGGCAGCGCAGTCCCCCGTAACGGGCAAGGGCGAAGACTAGCCGCCACTGAGCGTCGGGGCAGGCATCCAGAACCCTTTGGGCCTCCTCCCGGCTCACGAAATAGAACCTCTCTGGGTTCGACTTCACCGAAGCGGCAATGCCCTCGAAGGGGTTGGACGAGATAAGGCCCCGCCGAATGGCGGCCTTAAAGAACTGCCGTGCTCTGCCGATCGTCCGCCGGATGGTGTTATCAGAAAGTCGCGCCTTAACCAGATGCAGCCTGAAGTCCTCTGCATCAGCAGGGGTGATACTCCGCAAGGCCCAGTCGGCACCGAAGTAAGCCAACAACCGCCGCCGGGTCTGCTCCAGGTTGATCCGGGTGCGCGGCTTGATGTCCACCCGACCGGCGATGTAGCCATCGATGAACGCTTGGAGGCTCACCGACTCACGGGGTTTGACCAGCCCCAGCTTGGCCAACTTGTTCAGGAGCCGGTCGTCCAGGGACGTCAGCCAGCGGGACACCTCGTCCTCCAGCGGCGCACCGGTGATCCTGGCACTGACCAGGGCCTCAACCTTGATCTTGAACGCCTCAGCGTAGCGCAGCGGAACCTTGCCCAGCCGAATCGGGTGCCGTTTGCCATCCACACCGACGAAGAGGATGCGTTTTCTGCCGTTGGGATCGCTGACGATGCTGGCCATCAATTCACCTCGGCTTCCTGGGCTTGCGGCACACCACGTCAAGCCCCAACACCTCCCCCAGCCTGTCCAGCTTGTCCATTGCCAGCCCACCCGTCCCATGGAAAAACCTCGAAAGCGTGGCCTGGTCAATGCCGGTGAGTTGGGAGATGCGATAGCGTGTCATGCCCGATCTTGCCATTGCCTCTCGAATCTGATCGCTGAGTTTTCTGCTCTTCGACGACATCACCCAGAAGCATAGCATGTGCTTTCATCCAAATCAACTATCGTTGGAACTATATGATGTGGCCGCAAATTCCTCCAGCGCCGAAGTTATTGAGGCTTCACGCCGTTGGCCGCCTCGAACGGCTTGCCACCACGGCACCAACACCATCCAAAAACGATTCGCCTAACGATGTCGGCTATGCAGATAATCTGCGGCTTATTCCGGGGTGGGAAGGTCTGGACCATCTTTGGCAGCTTGCCAGACATTCCTATTCCCATCAACGGTCGTCGTCGGTCCACTCTTTGCAGAGGACTTCGGCTTGTTCCAAGACCAACTCGGTGGCCCGTGCCTGTTTGTCCGGAGAGTAGCCGTGCTTGCGTAGGATGCGTTTGATGATGACACGCATCTGGGCGCGGACGTTCTCTCGCACGGTCCAATCGATGGTAATGCTGTTCCGTACCGCCTTGACGAGTTCCTGGGCGATCAGCCGCAGTGTTTTCATCCCCAAGGACCTTCACGGCGCTGTCGTTGACCTCCAGGGCGTCGTAGAAGGCCACCTCGTCTTCGGTGAGCCCGAGCTCCTCGCCGCGCCGGCTGGCCTCTCGCATGTCTTTCGCTAACCCGATCAGTTCCTCGATCACCTGCGCCGCCTCGATCGCCCGATTCTGGTAGCGACGGATCGTCTGCTCCAGCATCTCGGCGAACGACCGGGCTTGCACAACGTTCTTCCGGCTTCTGGTCTTGATCTCGCCGTCCAGCAGCTTTCGCAGCATCTCCACCGCCAAGTTCCTTTGCGGCATGCCGCGCACTTCCGCCAGGAACTCATCGGACAATATCGAGATGTCCGGCTTCTTTAGTCCAGCGGCCGCGAAGATGTCCACGACGCCCTCCGGCGCCACGGCTCGCGAGATGATCTGCCGGACCGCGTGGTCCAGCTCCTCTTCCGGGCGTGCCTCGCCGGGGGCGCGCTTGGCGAGCACCGCCTGCACGGCCTGGAAGAAGGCCACGTCGTCGCGGATGCGGAGCGCCTCCTCGTGCGGCACGGCAAGGGCGAAAGCTTGCGACAGCTCCCGCACGGCCCGTATGCAACGGTCCTTGCCGTTCTCCTGGGCGAGAATATGCTCCTGCGCGGCAGGAAGGAGGCCCAACCGTTCCTGGGGCGTGCCGCTCGTCCATTTCGAGCGGTCGAAGCCGTGGAAGAGCCCGCAGCAGACCTCGTACTTTTCCAGCAGCAGGGCGACCGCCTCATCCCGATCGAGCGCCGTGCGGCCGGTGCCGCCGCTCTCGGTGTAGGTGGCGAGCGCCGCCTTGAGCTCGTGGGCGAGGCCCAGGTAGTCCACGACCAGGCCGCCCGGCTTGTCGCGGAACACGCGGTTCACGCGCGCGATCGCCTGCATCAGCCCGTGCCCGCGCATGGGCTTGTCCACGTACATCGTGTGCAGGCTCGGCGCGTCAAAGCCCGTCAGCCACATGTCACGGACGATCACGACCTTGAACGGGTCTTTTGGGTCTTTGAACCGCTTGGCCAGTTCCTCGCGGCGGGGCTTGTTGCGGATGTGCGCCTGCCAGTCCGGGGGATCGGAGGCCGAGCCGGTCATGACGATCTTGACGCTCCCGCGCGCGTCGTCCTCGTCCTGCCAGCCGGGCCGCAGCT
>JAJUHM010000395.1 GCA_029279925.1 Aquabacterium olei | reverse complement strand
TGGTGCCCAAGTTCAAGGTGAACGCCGATGGCTCGCTGGGCGAGCGTAATGGCATCTACTGCGGTGGCCTGGAGCACAAGATGGGCATCCACGGCAACGCCACGTGCCAGATGGTGCTGGAGGACGCCGTGGGTACCCTGGTGGGGCAACCCCACCGTGGTCTGCCTGCCATGTTCGTGATGATGAACGGCGCCCGCCTGGGCGTGGGCAACCAGTCGCTGGGCCTGACCCAAGTCGCTTACGAAAACGCCGTCAACTACGCCAAGGACCGCGTGCAGATGCGCGCCCTGTCCGGCCCCAAGCGCCCTGACCTGGCTGCCGACCACATCATCGTGCACCCCGATGTGCGCAAGATGCTGCTGATCGCCCGTGCCTACGCCGAAGGCGCCCGCGCCCTGGTGTACTACACCGCCATCGAGCTGGACAAGGAGCACAACCACCACGACGAGGCCGTCCGCAAGGAAGCCTCCGACACCGTGGCGCTGCTGACCCCGATCGTCAAGGCCTTCATCACCGACAACGCCTGGGAAGCCACCCGCCACTGCCAGCAGGTCTACGGCGGCCACGGCTTCATCCACGAGTGGGGCATGGAGCAGTTCGTGCGCGACGCCCGCATCAACATGATCTACGAAGGCACGAACACCGTGCAGTCGCTGGACCTGCTGGGCCGCAAGGTGCTGGGTGACGGCGGCGCCAAGCTGACCGCCTTCGGCAAGAAGATCGGCCGCTTCGTGAAGGAGAACGCCGACAACGAAGCCATGCAGGAGTTCACCAAGCCGCTGGCCGACCTGGGCCAGAAGGTGCAGGGCTTCACGATGGAAATCGGCATGAAGGGCATGCAGAACCCCGACGAAGTGGGCGCCGCCGCCGTCGACTACCTGCGCGTGGTCGGCCATATGGTCTATGCCTATTTCTTCGCCCGCATGGCCAAGATCGCGCTCGAGAAGCAGGCGTCCGGCGACACCTTCTACAAGGCCAAGCTGGCCACCGCCCGCTTCTACTTCGCCAAGCTGCTGCCTGAGGTCGAAACGCTGATGATCACCGCCAAGGCCGGTCTGAAGCCGCTGACCGAAATGGAAGAAGCCCTGTTCTGACCGACAGGCACCCGATGAAGGGCGCGCCCCGTGCAGGCGGGGCCGCCCTTCGGTCTCTCTCCTCTTTCCAAAATCTCTGCCAGGAGAAAACATGAGTCGATTCAATGTCCGCAAGGTGGCCGTGCTCGGCGCCGGCGTGATGGGTGCCCAGATCGCGGCCCATCTGGTCAACTGCAAGGTGCCGGTCGTGCTGTTCGATCTGCCTGCCAAGGAAGGTCCGAAGAACGGCATCGTCACCAAGGCCGTTGAAAACCTCAAGAAGCTCAAGCCGGCTCCGCTGGGCGTGGCCGAAGACGCCGCGCTGATCCAGCAGGCCAACTACGAAGAGCACCTGGAAGTCCTGCGCGGCTGCGACCTCATCATCGAGGCCATCGCCGAGCGTCTGGACTGGAAGGAAGACCTCTACAAGAAGATCGCCCCGTTCGTGAACGACAACGCGATCCTCGCCACCAATACGTCCGGCCTGTCGATCACCGCCATGGCCAACGTGCTGCCCGAGCAGCTGCGTTCGCGCTTCCTGGGCATCCACTTCTTCAACCCGCCGCGCTACATGGCGCTGCTGGAACTGATCCCCACCGAGTACACCAAGCCGGAAGTCGTCGACCAGCTCGAAGCCTTCTCGACCTCGGCCGTGGGCAAGAGCGTCATCCGCGCCTACGACACCCCGAACTTCATCGCCAACCGCGTGGGCGTGGCCGGCATGCTGCTGACCTTCCGCGAAGTCGAGCGCTCGGGCCTGGGCTATGACGTCGTCGACGACCTGACCGGCAAGAAGCTGGGCCGCGCCTCGTCGGCCACCTTCCGCACCGCCGACGTGGTGGGCCTGGACACGATGGCCCACGTCATCAAGACGCTGCAGAACGGCGCCAAGGACGACCCGTTCAACGGCGCGTTCGAAACCCCCGCTGCCCTGACCACCCTGATCGAGAAGGGCTTCCTGGGCCAGAAGACCAAGCAGGGCTTCTTCAAGAAGGAAGGCAAGACCATCCTGCAGTTCAACGCTGCCACGGGTGAGTACGGTGCCGCCGGCGGCAAGGCCGACGAAGAAGTCAGCAAGATCCTGAAGAAGCCGGCCGCCGAGCGCCTGAAGGCGCTGCGCGAGTCGAGCCACCCGCACGCCCAGTTCGTGTGGGCCATCCTGCGCAACGCCTTCCACTACGCCGCCGTCACGCTGGAATCGATCGCCGAGACCGCCCGCGACGTGGACTTCGCCATGCGCTGGGGCTTCGGTGCCAAGCAGGGCCCGTTCGAGCTGTGGCAGGAAGCCGGCTGGAAGCAGGTCGCTGAATGGGTGAAGGCCGACATCGACGAGGGCAAGGCCCTGTCGAAGGCGCCCCTGCCCGCCTGGGTGTTCGACGGCCGCGACGGTGTGCACACCGCCGAAGGTTCGTGGGCGCCGAAGCTGGGCAAGTACGTGCCGGTGCGCAACCTGCCCGTCTACGAGCGCCAGTACTTCCGTGAGAACGTGCTGGGCTCGAACGCCCCGTCGGCCGCCACCGCTGGCAAGACGCTGTTCGAAGACGCTGCGATCCGCCTGTGGACCCTGGACGACGAAGTCGTCATCGCCTCGATCAAGTCGAAGATGCACACCATCTCGGCCGAGGTGACCTCGGGCCTGACCAAGGGCCTGGAGCTGGCCGAAGCCGGCTACAAGGGCCTGGTGATCTGGTCGCAGGACGGTCCGTTCTCGGCCGGTGCCGACCTGCAGTCCATGATGCCTGCCTTCATGCAGGGCGGCGGCAAGGCCATCGCTCCGTTCGAGAAGCAGCTGCAGGACTTCATGCTGTCGCTGCGCTACTCCAACGTCCCGACCGTGGCTGCGATGCACGGTCTGGCCCTGGGTGGCGGCTGTGAACTGGCCGTGCACGCTGCCAAGCGTGTGGCCGCGATGGAAACCTACGTCGGCCTGGTCGAAGTGGGCGTGGGCCTGATCCCTGGCGGTGGTGGCCTGGCCTACCTGGCCCGCCGCGCAGCCGAGCTGCTCGAGCCGTCGAAGGGCGTGTCGGGTCAGGTCGGTGGCGAACTGATGGGCTTCCTGAAGGAAGGCTTCCAGGCGGCCGCCATGGCCAAGGTCGGCACCTCGGCGATCGAGTCGCGCAAGTTCGGTTACCTGATCGACGGCGACATCATCGTGCCGCACAAGGACGAAGTCCTGCACGTGGCCATCGCCCAGGCCAAGGCCATGTACGAGTCGGGCTACCGCGCCCCGGCCAAGAAGCTGATCCCCGTGGCGGGCCGCAGCGTCAAGGCCACGCTGCAGTCCTCGCTGATCAACATGCGTGATGGCGGCTTCATCAGCCAGCACGACTATTACATCAGCTCGTGCATCGCCGATGTGCTGACCGGCGGCGACGTCGATGCCGGCACCCTGGTGAGCGAGGAATACCTGCACGCCCTGGAGCGCAAGCACTTCTGCACGCTGCTGGACAACCCCAAGACGCAAGAACGCATCATGGGCATGCTGTCGACCGGCAAGCCTGTCCGCAACTGA
>JAJUHM010000394.1 GCA_029279925.1 Aquabacterium olei | reverse complement strand
GGTGGGCCTGAAGCGCCCTTCCCGGGGGGCCGCCCTGCATCTCAGACCGCGGCCGACGCCACCCGGTGCGCCTCGGCCAGCGCGGTCATGAAGGCCTCCGTCACGCGCGAGGGGTGGGCGGCCCGCCTCTGGATGGCCACGAAGCGCACCTCATAGCGGCACTCCGGATGATCGATCCGCTGCACCAGGCCCTGCTGCTCGAACGGGGCGGCGTAATGGTCGGGCAGGAAACCCAGGTAGCACCCTGACAGGATCAGCGTCGCGATGCCCTCCTGGTCGCTGGCCACGGCCCGCCGCCGCAGCTGGAAGCGGTGCGTGGCATCCATATTGGGTGAGTGGAACGCCAGGCCCGCATAGTCGTAATCCTGCAGTTCCTGCCAGTCGAGCGCGCCGTGGTCGGCGCCGAACAGCGGATGCTGGCGGCCGCAGTACAGGTACATCTGTTCGTCGAACAGCGGCGCGTAACGCAGGCTGTCGGAGCGATGGTGGTCCGGCGCCACCCCGACGTGCACGCGGCCGTCCATCACCGCCGCCTCGATCTCACCCAGCGTGGCCACCGTCAGCTCCAGCGACACGGCCGGAGCCTGGCGCCGGAACGCCCGGATGGCCTGACCGATGCGGGCCTGTGGGTTGGTCACGGTCTTGTCGAACAACGCGATGTGCAGCTGGCCAACCAGTTCGGCATGCATGTCGCGCACGTCTTCGCGAAATGCGTCCATCGCCCCCAGGAGGCGCTGCGCCCCGTCGTACACCCGCTGGCCATCGGCCGTGAGCGCAAACCCCGCACGTCCCCGGCGGCACAGCACCAACCCCAGGCGGGTCTCCAGGTCCTTCAGATGGCGGCTGATGGTCGAGCGGCCGATGTTGAGCTCGAGCTCGGCCGCCGCGAGCCCCCCACAGGCCACCACGGCCCGGAAGATCCGCAACAGGCGCAACTCGGCATCGCCCACCTGCCCCAGCAAGGCTTTCTTGACCATGAAAGTTTCAATCCATTGAACCTGAACATCGAAAGATGCCTATTTATTAGAACAGAAGGGCTGACCAGAATCGGTTCCATCCAGGCACGTGCGCCGGGCCACCCTGCCCGCCTGCCCGTCCCCTCTGTCTGCCCAGCCTTCGGAAGCCCGCCATGGACCTCAGCGACCTGCCTTCTGCCACCAAGCCCGCCTCGCGCCCTCACCACCCGACCGAGGCCCAGTTGCGCGCGCACTGGATGCCCTACACGGCCAACCGCCAGTTCAAGCAGGACCCGCGGCTGCTGGTGGCCGCCCAGGGCTGCCACTACACCGATGCCGACGGCCGCCAGGTGTTCGACGGCCTTTCGGGCCTGTGGACCTGCGGCCTGGGCCACGCCCGCGCCGAGATCAGCGAGGCCGTGGCCCGACAGATCGCCACGCTGGACTACGCACCCGCCTTCCAGTTCGGCCACCCGCTGTCGTTCCAGTTGGCCGAGCGCGTGGTGGGCCTGCTGCCCGACGGGCTGAACCATGTGTTCTTCGTCGGCTCGGGCTCGGAAGCGGCCGACACGTCGCTGAAGATGGCGCGGGCGTACTGGCGCATGAAGGGCCAGCCCAGCAAAACCCGCTTCATCGGCCGCCTCAAGGGCTACCACGGCGTGAACTTTGGCGGCATCAGCGTCGGCGGCATCGGCGGCAACCGCAAGCTCTACGGCGAAGGCCTGCAGTGCGACCACCTGCCCCACACCCTGCTGCCGGGCAATGCGTTCAGCCGCGGCATGCCCGACGAAGGTGCCCATCTGGCCGACGAGCTGCTGGAGTTGATCGGCCTGCATGACGCGTCGAACATCGCCGCCGTCATCGTCGAACCCTTCTCGGGCTCGGCCGGCGTCATCGTGCCGCCCAAAGGCTACCTGCAGCGCCTGCGCGAGATCTGCACGCAGCACAACATCCTGCTGATCTTCGACGAGGTGATCACCGGCTTTGGCCGTGCGGGTGCCTGGACGGGCGCCGAGGCCTTTGGCGTGACACCCGACATCCTGAACTTTGCCAAGCAGGTGACCAACGGCGCCGTGCCGATGGGCGGGGTGGCCGCGCGCAGCGAGGTGTACGACACCTTCATGGCCGCCGGTGGCGTCGAGCACGCCATCGAGTTCCCGCATGGCTACACCTACTCGGCTCACCCGGTGGCCTGCGCCGCCGCGCTCGCCACACTGGACGTGCTGGAGCGGGAAGACGGCCCCGGCCGCGTGCGGGCCCTGGCGCCCCACTTCGAACAGGCCGTGCACAGCCTGAAGGGCCGCCCGCACATCAAGGACATCCGCAACATCGGGCTGGCCGCCGGCTTCACGATCGCCCCCCGCGATGGCGACCCGACACGCCGCCCGTTCGAGATCGCCATGCACTGCTGGCGCCAGGGCTTCTACGTGCGCTTCGGCGGCGACACAATCCAGCTGGCGCCACCCTTCATCAGCACACCGGACCAGATCGACGACCTGGTGGCGGCCCTGGGCGAGGCCCTGGACGCCACCGCCTGACCTCCCGTGTTTTCACCTCGCCACCGCCGCACCATGCAGACCATCGGACACTTCATCAACGGCCAGCACGTCGCCGACACGGCCCGCACCCAGCCCGTCTACGACCCGGCCCTGGGCGCACCCACCCGGCAGGTCGCGCTCGCCTCGACCGCCACCGTGCAATCGGCCATCGCCGCGGCCGAAGCCGCGTTCCCGGCCTGGCGCGAAACGCCGCCGTCCAAGCGCGCGCGCATCATGTTCCGCTTCAAGCAGCTGCTCGAAGAACGGGCCGACCAGCTGTGCGCGCTGATCACCGCCGAGCACGGCAAGGTGCTGAGCGACGCGCTGGGTGAGTTGCAGCGCGGCATCGAGAACGTCGAGTTCGCCTGCTATGCGCCCGAACTGCTCAAGGGCGAGCACAGCAAGAACGTGGGCCCGGCCATCGACTCGTGGAGCGAGTTCCAGCCGCTGGGCGTGGTGGCCGGCATCACGCCGTTCAACTTCCCCGCCATGGTGCCGCTGTGGATGTGGCCGCTGGCCGTCGTGTGCGGCAACACCTTCGTGCTCAAGCCGTCCGAGAAGACGCCCTCGTCGACCCTGTTCCTGGCCGAACTGGCCAAGGAAGCCGGCCTGCCCGATGGCGTGCTCAACATCGTCAACGGCGACAAGGAAGCGGTCGATGCCCTGATCGACAGCCCCGTGGTGCAGGCCATCAGCTTCGTGGGCTCCACGCCGATCGCCGAGTCCATCTACACCCGCGGTTGCGCCACCGGCAAGCGCGTGCAGGCCCTGGGCGGCGCCAAGAACCACGCCGTGGTCATGCCGGACGCGGACCTGGACAACGCCGTGTCGGCGCTGATGGGCGCGGCCTTTGGCTCATGCGGTGAGCGATGCATGGCCATCCCCGTGGTCGTGGCCGTGGGCGATGCGGTGGGCGATGCCCTGGCCGAACGCCTGACCGCGGCGTTGAAGCAGATGAAGGTCGGCCCCGGCACCGAGCCAGGCAACGACATGGGCCCGCTCGTCACGCAGGCCCACTTCGAAAAGGTCAAGGGCTACGTCGACGCGGGCGTGGCCGAAGGCGCCACGCTGGTGGTCGATGGGCGCCAGACCCGC
>JAJUHM010000393.1 GCA_029279925.1 Aquabacterium olei | reverse complement strand
CACCCAGGGCGCCACCGCAGGCAAGAAGAAGGTCACTGTGCTGCACGAGGGCAGTGTGCTGGCCGAAGGCACGCTGGCCGAGGTGCAGGCCAACGACAAGGTCGTCGAGGTCTACCTCGGACGCTGAGCAGGAGAAATCGACATGCTGAAAATCGAAGCCGTCAATCAGTACTACGGTGGATCCCACATCCTGCGCGGACTGGATTTCGAAGCGAAGGTAGGCGAGGTCACCGTCATCCTGGGCCGCAACGGCGTCGGCAAGACGACGCTGCTCAAGAGCCTGATGGGCCTGGTGCAGATCAAGTCGGGCAGCATCACGCTGGACGGCCAGGCCATCGACCGGCTCAAACCCTACGAGCGCGTGCGCCTGGGCGTGGGCTATGTGCCCCAGGGGCGCGAAATCTTCGGGCGCCTCACGGTGGCCGAGAACCTGCAGATGGGCCTGGCGAGCAAGCCCGGCAGCACGCCGCTGCCCGAGCAGCTCTTCGAACTGTTTCCGGTGCTCAAGCAGATGCTGCATCGCCGGGGGGGCGACCTGTCCGGCGGGCAGCAACAGCAGTTGGCGATTGCACGTGCCCTGGCGGCCGGCCCCAAGCTGCTGATCCTCGATGAGCCCACCGAGGGCATCCAGCCCAGCATCATCAAGGACATCGGCCGGGCCATTCGCAAGTTGGCCGACGAGGGTCTCAATGGCCAGCGCATGGCCATTGTGCTGGTCGAGCAGTTCTACGATTTCGCCGCCGAACTGGCCGATCAGTACCTGGTGATGGAACGCGGTGAAGTCATCCGCCGCGGTCGGGGTGCCGACATGGAAGCCGACGGCGTGCGCGAACTGATGTCGATCTGAGCATCCATGCCCCCGCGCCCCGCGGGGGCGTTTCCGCGTGTGGCGAGCCGGGAGGCTCAGCCCTTGCGCAGCCGCTTGCCCAGGTTGGTCACGGCGGCGTGCAGTTCCTTGAAGCTCACCGGCTTCACGAAGAACGCATCGGCCCCGCGCTCCAGACCGGCGATGCGGTCATCGGTGCGGCCGTGTGCCGACACGATGATGACGCCGCAGCCGTTTTCCTTGCGGAACCGGGCCGTCAGGTCCAGGCCGTTTTCCTGCGTGCCCAGTTCGATGTCGATGACCAGGATGTCGGCCGGGCCGCGCGCCCATTCATCGGCCAGCTCGTAGCCATTGCGCACGCCCACGGCGTGGTGTCCGAACTGGTTCAAGCTGCGTGTCATCAACTGGCGCAGCAGGTCCTGATCTTCCACCACGATGATGCGCAGCGGACGGGCCACATCAATGAGGGGGGCGCCTCCCTCCGTGGGCTGAGGCGCCATCACTGCGCGCACGAGTTCAGCCACCGACTCCACGCCCATCTGGCGCATCACTTCGGCGCGGTGAACCTTCACCGTGTGCACGGTGATGTCCAGCCGTTCCGCGATCTCCTTGTTGGTCAGCCCCTCCACAACCAACTCGCAGACCTGCATTTGCCGGGGCGTGAGGGACTGGAGGCGACCTGCGACAGGGTTGTGAGGGTGTTCTGGCGAAGAGGTCGGCGCGTTCATGAGCAGCAGAGTAGACTCCAACGCTCTATCTTAACGAGTCATTTCATCATGCCCATCACCACTGCATCCGGCCTGCAATATGAAGACACCGTCGTGGGCGGCGGAGACGAAGCCAAGGCTGGCGCCTATGTGACCGTGCACTACACCGGCTGGCTCTACCAGGACGGCGTCAAGGGTTCGAAGTTCGATTCCAGCAAGGATCGCAACGACCCCTTCGTGTTCCCGCTGGGTGCGGGCCATGTCATCCGCGGCTGGGACGAAGGTGTGCAGGGCATGAAGGTCGGCGGCACGCGCGTGCTCGTCATCCCGCCTCAACTGGGCTACGGCGCCCGGGGCGCCGGTGGCGTGATCCCGCCCAATGCCACGCTGATGTTCGAAGTCGAACTGCTGGGCGTCTGATCACCCATGTTCGCCCCGAGTCAGGAACAGGTCCGTCGATTTTTCTGCGAGGCCTGGCAGAAGCACCGGGCCGGTCAGCCTCTGACCCCGCTCGAGGCCCAGGCGGCCGACTGGATCGCGGAGCACCCCGAGTACCACGGTGACCTGGCTGACGTCGACGTGGCCGTGGCAGCGCAGTACAGCGTCGAGGAAGGGCGGACCAACCCCTTCCTTCATCTCTCCATGCACCTGTCGCTGACCGAGCAGGTCAGCATCGACCAGCCCAGAGGCATCAAGCAGGCGGTCGAGCTGCTCGCGGCCCGCCGGGGTTCGCTGCACGCAGCGCACCATGAAGCCATGGAAGCGCTGGGCGAGATGGTGTGGGCGGCCCAGCGGTCGGGCCAGCCTTTTGACGGGCAGGCTTACATCGACCGCGTCAGGATGGCCGCGACCCGTTGAAAGGTCGCGAGTCGACCGCTTTTTTTCCACCAGACGACAACTGCGCTGCCCCGCTCCGGAAGTGGAGCCTCATTCGGCAGCGCAGGGCGTCCAGTGTCCGAAAATATTGGTCGTGCAAAAGTCACGGAGTTGCCGCGATTGCGTGATCAAACTCACGCCATAAGCTGATCTTGTGCGAATTAATCCTTCAACACGGGGGGATGCGCAAGCGGACATCGCTGTAACAGGAAACTACACTTGTCGTGTCAAAGACCGATAAGTTGGGTTTCCACATGCCGATTCTTGCCATGTCCGCTGGTGTTGTTACTGCTGTCTGGGGCACCGCCTTTGTGCGCCTGCCCGATGGGAAACTCAAGCCGGTCAAGGTCGGTGACAAGGTCAAGGGAGGTGAGCACATCATCACCGAGGCCGACGGCATCGTGCAGATCACGCCTGTGCAGGGGCCTGCCATTCAGGTGAAGCCGCCTGTGGCGCAGGCCAAGCCTGCCGACATCGACCGCGCGATCGCCGCGCTCGACAACCCCACGGAAGACGAAGCGCCGGCCGCCGGCCTGACCGGCGGAGCCCAGGGTGGCCTTCTGCCGGGGCTGCGGGTGGACCGCGTGTCCGAGTCCGTCGATGGCCTGTCCTTCGAGTACGGGACGGACCGTGGCGCGCAAGCCCAGCCGGTGGCCACCGTGGACAACCGTCCGCTGTTCGAAGCCAGCGTGATCGAGATCGTGCCCACGGAACCGTCGGTGGTGTCGGTCAATTCGGTCACGGTGAACGAGGTCGCCCAGGTTGCGCAGTTCATCGTGAGCCTTGACCGCGCCTCGAGCACCACGGTGACCGTCCGCTGGACGACCTCCGGTGGCACGGCCACAGCCGGTGCCGACTACGAAGCCCGTTCCGGCGTCGTCACCTTCGCACCGGGCGAAACCAGCAAGGTCATCGAGGTGCCCATCCTGGACGACGACACCTTCGAGAACAGCGAGTTCTTCAACCTGGTGCTGAGCGATGCCGTCAACGCGACGCTGGGCAACTCCGGCACCGGCACCATCAAGGACGACGGCACGGGCAGTGTCCCCCCGGGCGTGACGCCGGACGACGACACCCCGAAGGTGATCGAAGTCAGCAGCCCGACGGCCGCCGAAGGCGGCGACCTGGACTTCGTGGTCAAGCTCAGCAACGACAGCACCACCCCGACGGTGGTCAAGCTCAAGCT
>JAJUHM010000392.1 GCA_029279925.1 Aquabacterium olei | reverse complement strand
GTGCCTCACCTGCGTGAACAACTCGATCGCATGGGCATCGACGTACCGTTGGTGGGCGACTTCCACTACAACGGCCATCGCCTGCTGACGGAGTTTCCGGCTTGCGCCGAGGCCTTGTCCAAGTACCGCATCAACCCGGGCAATGTGGGCAAGGGCGACAAGAAGGACCGCCAGTTTGCCCAGATGATCGAGGCGGCGATGCGCTACGACAAGGTGGTGCGCATCGGGGTCAACTGGGGCAGCCTCGACCAGGAACTGCTCGCGGCCTTGATGGATGAGAACGCCAGCAGCGCCGATCCCTGGTCGGCACAGCAAGTGATGTATCAGGCTCTGGTCAACTCCGCCCTGCAGTCGGCGGAGGCGGCGCGCGGGCTGGGCATGAAGCCCGAGCAGATCATCCTGTCGTGCAAGGTCAGTGGCGTTCAGGACCTCATCAGCGTGTACCGGGGGCTGGCCGCCCGCTGCGACTACCCTTTGCACCTGGGGCTGACCGAGGCCGGCATGGGCACGAAGGGCACTGTGGCGTCTGCCGCGGCGCTCTCCATCCTGCTGCAGGAAGGCATTGGCGACACCATCCGCGTGTCGCTCACGCCGCAGCCCGGCGAGGCACGGACCCAGGAGGTCGTGGTCGCGCTCGAGATCCTTCAGGCGCTGGGCCTGCGCACCTTCGTGCCCAGTGTCACGGCCTGCCCCGGTTGCGGCCGCACCACCAGCACCGTCTTCCAGGAGCTGGCGAAGCAGATCGATGACTTCCTGCGGGCCCAGATGCCGGTGTGGCGCTCCCGCTATCCCGGCGTCGAGACCCTGAAGGTCGCCGTCATGGGGTGCATCGTCAACGGGCCGGGTGAAAGCAAGCATGCCGACATCGGCATCAGCCTGCCCGGCACGGGCGAGGCACCGGCAGCGCCCGTCTTCATCGACGGCGAGAAAGCGCTGACCTTGCGGGGCGACCGCATTGCCGACGAATTCATGGCCCTGGTCCAGACCTACATCGATCGCCGTTTTGGCGGGGACGGCGCAACCGTCTGACCTGCCTTCTGCAACAAGCACCACCCCTAGAGCACAAGAACAAAGACCATGGCCGAAATGCTGAAAGCCATCAAAGGCATGAACGACATCCTGCCGCCCGAATCGGCGCGGTGGGAGTGGCTGGAAGACGTCGTGCGGCAACTCATGCGTCGCTATGGCTTCCAGAACATGCGAACGCCCATCGTCGAGCCCACGGCCTTGTTCGTGCGGGGCCTTGGCGAGG
The DNA here is from genome assembly GCA_029279925.1 of Aquabacterium olei. Classification (GTDB taxonomy): domain Bacteria; phylum Pseudomonadota; class Gammaproteobacteria; order Burkholderiales; family Burkholderiaceae_C; genus Aquabacterium; species Aquabacterium olei_A. Next base: position 2,354 of record JAJUHM010000392.1, on the reverse strand, counting down.
TCACCGACATCGTCGAGAAGGAGATGTACTCTTTCGAGGACAGCCTCAATGGCGACAGGCTCACGCTGCGCCCTGAAGGCACGGCCGGTGCGGTGCGCGCCATCAACGAGCACAGCTTTCTGTATGAGGGCGGCAAGCGCCTGTACTACATCGGCCCGATGTTCCGGCACGAGCGCCCGCAGAAAGGGCGCTATCGCCAATTCCATCAGGTCGGGGCCGAGGTCCTCGGGTTCGCCGGTCCGGATGTGGACGCGGAGCTCATTCTGATGACGGCAGCCCTGTGGCGCGACCTGGGCCTGACCGTCGGCCGCGATGTGCGGCTGCAGCTCAACAGCCTGGGACAACCCGAGGAGCGCAAGGCACACCGCGAGGCGCTCATCCGCCACCTCGAGGCCCACGCGGAGCTGCTCGACGAAGACGGCAAGCGTCGACTGCACAGCAACCCGCTGCGCATCCTCGACACGAAGAACCCGGCCATGCAGCCGGTGGTCGAGGCCGCGCCGCGCCTGCTCGACTTCCTCGGCGAGGCATCGCTGGCCCACTTCAATGCCGTTCAGGCTGCGCTGGATGCCGCGGGGGTCCCCTACGAGGTCAACACCCGGCTGGTGCGCGGGATGGACTACTACAACCTCACCGTGTTCGAGTGGGTCACCGAACGCCTGGGCGCACAAGGCACGGTGTGCGGTGGTGGGCGCTATGACGGGCTGATCGAACAGCTGGGTGGCAAGCCCGCCCCGGCGGTCGGCTGGGGGCTGGGCATGGAGCGGCTGCTGCTCCTGCTGGAGGAGGTCGGCGTGTCGGCGCCCGACACGGCGGCCGATGCCTTTGCGATCGTGCTGGCGGGCACGCCGCAGCCCCTGGTGCTGGCCACGCTGGAGGCCTTGCGGGCCGAGGGCGTCTCGGTGGTGCTGAACCCGGCCGGCAAGGACGGCCCCGCGAGCCCCAAGTCGCAGTTCAAGAAGGCGGACGCGAGCGGGGCCCGCTATGCGCTCGTGTTCGGCCCGGACGAGGTCGCCCAGGGCGTCGTGGCCGTCAAGCCACTGCGCGACGGTGGCGAGCAGACTCAGCGGCCCCTGAACGACGTGAAGACGTGGGCGCCGTCATTGCGTGCCGGCCGCCCCTCATAATCCTCGGATTGCATCACCACACACACCATGGCGACTTTCGACCTTGAGCAACAGGAACAGCTCGACCAGTTCAAGCACTTCTGGCAGAAGTACGGCAACCTGATCACCTGGACGCTGGTGCTGGTCCTGGGCGCGTACGCAGCCTGGACGGGCTACCTGTATTGGCAGCAGAAGCGCAGCGTGGCTGCCAGCGGCCTTTATGAGGAAATGGACCGCGCCGCCGAGGCGCGCCAGAGCGACAAGGTCATTCAGGCTTTCAACGACCTGAAGTCCAGCTACTCCGGAACCACTTTCGCCGAACAGGGCGCCTTGCTGGCCGCGAAGGTGGCGGCCGATGCCCAGAAGGCCGATGAGTCGAAGGCCGCGCTGCAGTGGCTGGTCGACCATGGCAAGAACGAGAGCCTGGTGGCTGTCGCCCGCCTGCGTCTTGCCGGCGTGCAGCTGGACGCCAAGGCGTATGACGAGGCCCTAAAGACACTCGACGCCAAGCTGCCTGCCGAGTTTGCCGCGCTGGCGGATGACCGCCGTGGCGACATCCTGCTGGCCCAGGGCAAGAAGGAAGACGCTGCCAAGGCGTTCATGGCCGCCTGGAATGCGATGGACGAGTCGGTGGAGTACCGTCGTTTCATCGAAGGCAAGCTCACGGCGCTGGGTCAGGCGCCCGCCGCTCCGCAAGACGCTGCCTCGGCCCCGTAAGGCGTCGACCTGCCTCATCCCCGCCCGAAACCGGGCGCCGCTTACCTTTTCAGTCCATGCGCTTCCTCCCAGCCCAGAAGGTTTCCAAGTCCGGCACAGCCCTCCGTGGGGTGGCCCTGAGCCTGTCCCTTGTGGCCGCCGTCCTGTCGCTTGGCGGGTGCGGCAGCAGCAAGCCTCAGCCCGCGCCGCTCGAGCGTTTCCAACCTGTTGCACGGCTGACTGCCGTCTGGACGCAGCGCGTGGCGCAGGCAAGCTCGCCGGTCAGCCTGTCCGTCGCGGGCAACACCGTCACGGTCAGCGGGACTGGCGGCGAGGTGGCGCAGTTCGCGCTGGATGGCGGCAAGGTGCTGTGGCGTGGCGACCTGCGCGAGACGCTCTCGGCGGGCGTCGGGAGCGACGGCCGTTTCGCCGCGGTCGTCACGGCGCAGAACGAACTGGTCGTGCTGGACCGTGGCGCCCCGGTGTGGCGTGAGCGGCAGCCCGGCCGCGTGATCACGGCCCCGCTGGTCGCCGGCGAACGGGTTTTCGTTC
>JAJUHM010000391.1 GCA_029279925.1 Aquabacterium olei | reverse complement strand
TGCCGGTCGGGATGCCGCGGGCCTTCAGGCCCTGCAGCACCTCGCGGTTTTCGGGAAAGGCGGAGAGGTGGCGGTACTGGTTCATCAGCCGCTCCTCGCCTTCCGGGGTGAGGATCAGGCCCATCGCCTCGGCGCTGAATTGCAGCGCGGCACGGGTCAGGGCCCAGAACGGCTGGTAGGTGCCGCTCATCGAGACGAGGCGGGTGTACTCGATCTGCTTGTCGCGCCACGCCCGGGCCAGGCGGTAGCCCGCGCCGGGAAACAGCTGCTCGGCCGTGAGCCCGACGCTGTACACGTCGAACAGGGTGCCGTAGGCGTCGAACAGCACGGCACGGGGAGCAGGCCTCTTTTCCATGACGCCACTTTATTCGATACTTCTGCCTGCATTACCGGCACAAAAATCCAATGATTTGTGACTTTGATGCACAAATCGCCATGCCCCCTGCCCTGGGCAGAGGGGCTGAGGAGACACGATGGACCGGCTCAAGCAGATCGAAACCTTTGTGGCCGTTGCCACCCGCGGGAGCCTGACCGCCGCCGCCCAGGCCGAAGGCGTGGCCCCGGCCATCATCGGTCGCCGCATGGACGCGCTCGAGGCGCGACTGGGCGTGAAGCTGCTGGTGCGCACCACGCGCCGCATCAGCCTCACCCACGAAGGCAGCGCGTTCCTGGAAGATTGCCAGAGGCTGATCACCGATTTCAACAATGCCGAGGCCAGCGTGTCGGAAGGCGGCGTGAAGGCCAGCGGCCACCTGCGCATCACGGGGCCGGCCGGCTTCGGCCGCCGCCATGTGGCGCCGCTGGTCCCCGCCTTTCTGGCCGAGCACCCGGACGTCAGCCTGTCGCTCAACCTGTCCGACCGCGTGGTCGACATCGTCAACGAAGGTTTCGACTGCGCGGTGCGGGTGGGTGACCTGCCGGATTCCAGCCTGGTCAGTGTGCGCCTGGCCGACAACCGCCGCCTGTGCGTGGCCACGCCCGCCTACCTGCAGCGCGCCGGCGTGCCGTCGCACCCGTCCGAGCTGGCGCGCCATGCCTGCCTCACCCTCAGTTCGGACGCCAGCCAGACCCGGGGATGGGCCTTCGTCGTCGACGGCAACGTGAGCCACCTTCGGCCCACCGCCCGGCTCGATTGCAGCGACGGCCAGGTGCTGCACGAATGGTGTCTGCAGGGCCTGGGCATCGCCTGGCGCAGCACCTGGGAGGTGCAGCACGACATCGCGGCCGGCCGGCTGGTCAGCGTGCTCGACGACTTCGCTGCGCCGCCCAACGGCATCTACGCCGTGTTCCCCAGTGCCCGCCACCTGCCGCTGCGCGTGCGCCTGTGGATCGACTTCCTCAAGCACAGTTACGGCGACCCGGGCTATTGGGTGCGCGCGGGGCGCTCCTGAAAAGCGCCCGGCCACCCGCACGGAGGAGGGCCCCCGACAGGGGGCCGTCGCCGGAGGGATGGCGGTGTGCGACCGAGCGCGGCATCGTGGCGTCATGTTCCGTCCGTCGTCCCGCCCTCTCCACCCTGGCTGGCTCGCCCTGTTGCGGATCGCGATGCTGGCGCTGTGCGCGGTCACCTGCCTGACGGCCCACGCCCGCCGTGAGCCGGGAGGCGCTGCCTCACGTTCCACTGCACAGCCAGCTGTCCATGCCGACGCCAACCACGCCGACGCGCTGCGCCTGACCGACGTGCCGGGCATCGGGCCCGCAATGGCCGCTCGTCTCGTCACCGTCCGGGCACAAGGGCGCTTCCAGGATTGGGATGACCTGGTCCAGCGTGTCTCGGGCGTGGGCCTTGCGCGTGCCCGCGCTTGGTCCGATGCCGGCCTGACGGTCAACGGCCTGGCATGGCACACCCGCCCCGCCGAGCCACGCGAACCTGCCCGCCGCGCTGGCCGCAAGGTCGCTTACCGGTCCGCATCCCCAGAGAAGTCAGCGCACGCCGCCCACCGTGCCGACACGCGGGAGCCGATACACGCGGAGCCCGAGCGCGCCGGCCGCAAGCGATCCAGAAAGCACAACGGGCCCCCCGGGGCCCGCTTGCATCACGAACGCGCGCAGTCGGTCACTGCGGAGCCGCCGCGTCCTTCTCGCACTTCTTCATGAAGCTTGCCTTGGCAGCGCCGGCCAGCGGCTTGCCGTTCTTGTCCACGGCCTTGGCCGCACAGGCTGCCCCGCCCGCGTCCTTCTCGCACTTCTTGATGAAGCTGTTCTTGGCGGCACCCGCCAGCTTCTTCTCGGCTGCCTTGCTTTCGCAGGCGCTTTGCGCATGGGCCAGGGTGGACAGCAGGGCCAGGGACACGGTGGCGATCAGGGCACGCATGGAAATCTCCTTGGGCAGAGGCAGGTTCGTAGACTGTGAGGTGAGGATGCTGCCTGGGCAGCCTCCTCACCATAACGCATCCTGTTCCGTTTCTGATGACGCCCGGATGCGGTGGTCGACCTGCCTCAAAGAGCAGTCAGCCTGGCGCGCCTCACCAGCGTGGGGCTCACAGAATCCGCCGCGGGTGCGCCAGCGCTTCGTGGGCCGCATGCAGCCGCCGCACCAGCACCCGGATGAAGGCCTCGTCGAACAGGTGCCGGCATGCCGGGCTGAGCTGCAGCATGCTGTCCGGCGTGAACGAAATCGTGGTGGCGGGCTCGGTCACGACCACATCGGTGCTGTGACGGCGCAACTCGGGGCTGGGCGCCAGATAGGCCATTTCGCCCACCGAGGTGCCCGCGCCCAGCAGCGCCACCCGCTTGCCGTTGCGATACACCTCCACCGTGCCCTGCGCAATGATGTGAAAGGTGCGCCCCTCCTCGCCGCGGCGGTACAGCGCGTGGCCGAAGGGGAAGCGCTGCCACTTTGCGCGGTGCACCACCTCCCACAGCTCCACGTCGCCGAAGCCGCTGAAAAAGTCGAGCGAACGCAGCAGGTTGAAGCGCTCCGAATCCAGCACGCCCTGGATGTGGCCCCGCGGCACCTTGTGCTCGGCAATCAGCCCAGACAGGGCCTGGGCAAACGCATCCCAGTGGGGGTAACGGTCCTTCGGGTCCTTGGCCAGCGCCTTCAGCACCACCTCGTCCACTGCCTGATCGACACCAGCCCGCAGCCCTGACAAAGGCGTGGGCATGACGTTGTAGATCTGGTTCATCAGCACGGCCTGCGAGCCCGCCTCGAAGGGCGGTCGGCCGGCAATCAGGTGGTACAGCACGGCGCCCAGGCCGTAGATGTCGGCGCGGCAATCCGGCACGGCGCCGTCCAGCTGTTCGGGCGCCATGTAGGCCAGCGAGCCCACCTGGTGCACCTGGGTCGATTCGGCCGCGAGGTTCAGCACGCTGCCGAAATCGGTGATCTTCACGTCGGTGATCACCCCGGCCGGGTTGGTCGTCGCCAGGATGTTGGCCGGCTTCACGTCCCGGTGGATCAGCCCCTGGCGGTACACATAGCCCAGCGCCATCGCACACTTGAAGCCGATTTCCACGATCAGCTCCAGCGGCAGCAGCTGGTCCGTGCGGCAGAAGTGGCGCAGCGTCGTCCCGGGCAGGTACTCCATGACGACGTACGGCGCGACCGGGTCGGCCACCGCGTCGTAGATCTGCACCACGTTCGGGTGCTGCAACCGGCCGACCAGAGC
>JAJUHM010000390.1 GCA_029279925.1 Aquabacterium olei | reverse complement strand
GCGTACACTCGTCGCCGACCTCGCTCCTCAGATCGCCATGCCCTCCATGAACCGATTCCGCCTGCTGTCGTCCCCTTCGTCGCTTCCGCGCCCTGCCCTGCTCGCAAGCAGCGTGCTGATCCTGGCCCTGCTGGGGGCCTGCGGCCAGCGGGAACAGGCTGCTGAGGGCGCCGCGGCGTCGGCCCCGGCGGCGGCCAGCGCGGCATCGGCCGCCCGGGCGGCGCTGACGGTGAACGTCACAAGGCTGGAGGCCGCCTCCTGGCCCCGTACCGTGAGCGCGGATGGCAGCGTCGCGGCCTGGCAGGAAGCCATCGTCGGCGCCGAGACCGCGGGCCTGCGCCTGCAGCAGGTGCTGGTGAACGTCGGTGACACCGTGCGCCGGGGGCAGGTTCTGGCCGTGTTCCGTGAAGACTCGGTTCAGGCCGAGGTGGCCGCCACGCGTGCCGCCGTGGCCGAAGCGCAGGCGGCACTGGCCGAAGCCCGCGCGAATGCCGAGCGAGCCCGCCAACTGCAGCCCCAGGGCTTCATGAGCGCGCAGCAGGTGCAGCAGGCCATCACCGTGGAACAGACCGCACGGGCGCGCGTGGACGCACAGAAAGCCCGGCTCGCGGTGGATGAGCTGCGGCTGTCTCATGCACGCGTGGTCGCCCCCGACGACGGTGTGATCTCGGCACGCAGCGCCACCGTCGGCAGCGTGGTGCAGCCCGGGCAGGAATTGTTCCGCCTGATTCGCCAGGGTCGACTGGAATGGCGCGGCGAGGTGCCGCAGGCGGACCTGCCGCAGATCAAGACGGGCCAGACCGTGCAACTGTCGCTGGCCGGTGGCACCCCGCTGACCGGCAAGGTGCGCGCGCTGGCCCCGACGGTGAACCCGGCCACCCGGCTGGGCCTGGTGTATGTGGACCTGCCGGCCGGCAGCCCGGCCCAGGCCGGCATGTTCGCCAGCGGCCGGATCGAACTCGGCCGGGTGGCCGCCCAGACCGTGCCGCAAAGCGCCGTGCTCCTGCGCGAAGGCTTCCACCTGGCCTATGTGGTGGGCGCCGATCAACGCCTGCGCGCCGTGAAGGTGCAGGTGGGCCGCCGCGAAGGAGACCGCATCGAGGTGCGCAGCGGGCTGTCGCCCGACGACCGGGTGGTGGTGGCCGGCGGGGCCTTCCTTAGTGATGGCGATGTGGTCCGGGTGGTGGACACCCCCGCCGCGCCGACACCCGCATCGGCCGCCTCTGCCGCTTCGGCCGCGCGCTGAAGGACACGGCCATGAGCATCAACGTCTCGTCCTGGTCGATCCGCAACCCGATCCCGGCCATCCTGCTGTTCATCATGCTCACGCTGGTGGGCCTGCTGGGATTCAGCCGGATGAAGATCCAGAACTTCCCGGACATCGAGCTGCCCTCGGTCGTCGTCACGGCGCAGTTGCCGGGGGCCTCCCCGGCACAGCTGGAAACCCAGGTGGCGCGCAAGATCGAGAACAGCGTGGCCACCCTGCAGGGTGTCAAACACATCTACACCACGGTGCAGGACGGCCAGGCCACCACCACGGTCGAGTTCCGGCTGGAGAAGCCGATCCAGGAAGCCGTGGACGACGTGCGCGATGCGGTGGCGCGCGTGCGGGCCGACCTGCCCGCCGAGCTGCGCGACCCGGCGATTTCGAAGATCAACCTGTCCGGGCTGCCCATCCTGACCTACACGGTCGCCTCGCCGCGGATGGATGACGAGGCCCTGTCCTGGTTCGTGGACCACACCGTCACGCGGCGGCTGCTGTCGGTCAAGGGCGTGGGGGCGGTGTCGCGCGTGGGCGGCGTCACGCGCGAAGTGCGCGTCGAGCTGGACCCGGGCCGTTTGCTGGCCCTCAACACCACCGTGGCCGACGTCTCGCGACAGCTGCGCGCCATCCAGCAGGAGGCATCGGGCGGCCGCGCCGACATCGGCGGCGCCGAGCAATCGGTGCGCACCATCGCCACCGTGCAATCGGCTGACGAACTGGCCGCCATGTCGATCAGCCTGTCGGACGGCCGGCGCGTGCGGCTGGACAGCGTCGCCAGCGTGCGTGACACGGTCGCCGATCCCCGCAGCGCAGCCTTTCTCAACGGCCAGCCTGTGGTGGGCTTCGAGGTGGTGCGTGCCCGCGGCGCCGGCGAGGTCGAGGTGGAGACCGGCGTGCGCGAGGCCCTGGCCCGGCTTCAGCAGGAGCATCCCGATGTCAGCGTGACGGAGGCCTTCAACTTCGTCGACCCGGTCAAGGAGAACTACACCGGGTCGATGCACCTGCTGTACGAAGGGGCGGCCCTCGCGGTGATCGTGGTGTTCCTCTTCCTGCGCGACTGGCGCGCCACGCTGGTGGCGGCCGCCGCGCTGCCCCTGTCGGTGCTGCCCACCTTCGGCGTGATGTACTTCTTCGGCTTCACCATCAACGTGGTGACGCTGCTGTCGCTGTCCATCGTGGTGGGTGTGCTGGTCGACGACGCCATCGTCGAGATCGAAAACATCATGCGCCACCTGCGCATGGGCAAGACGCCCTATGAGGCCGCCATGGAGGCCGCCGACGAAATCGGCCTGGCCGTCATCGCGACCACCTTCACGCTGATCGCCGTGTTTCTGCCCACCGCCTTCATGAGCGGCGTGGCGGGCAAGTTCTTCGTGCAATTCGGCTGGACGGCCGCGATCGCGGTGTTCTTCTCGCTGGTGGTGGCCCGCATGCTGACACCGATGATGGCGGCCTACATCCTCAAGCCGCCCAGAGGCGAGCATCATGAGCCTTTCTGGATGGCGCGCTACCTGGGGTGGGCGCGCTGGTGCCTGAAGCACAGGCTGCTGACGGTCTTCCTCACCGGCGTGTTCTTCGTCGGATCGATGGTGTCGGGTGACAGCCTGCCGACCGGCTTCCTGCCCCCTGACGACCTGTCGCAGACCCAGGTGACGCTGACCCTGCCGCCCGGCAGCACGCTGGAGCAGGCCAAGACACTGGCCGAGCGGGCACGCCAGATCGTGGCCGCCAACCCCAACGTCAAACTGGTCTACACCGCCATCGGCGCTGGCAAGGCGGGGGGCGACCCCTTCACCTCGGCCGGGGCCACCGAGGTCAGCAAGGCCACGCTGACGGTGAACCTCACGCACCGCGACGAACGCCCCGGCCTGACCAAGCAGGACATTGAAGGCCAGATGCGCAACGCCCTGCAGGCGCTGCCCGGCGCACGGGTGCGTGTGGGTCTGGGCGGCGCCAACGACAAGTACGTGCTGGTCCTGGCGGGCGAGGACGGCGACGTGCTGAGCGCCCATGCCGCCAAGGTCGAGCGCGAGCTGCGCACCCTGCCCGGCATCGGCAACGTCACCTCCACCGCCAGCCTCGTGCGGCCCGAACTGATCGTGCGCCCCGACTTCGCCCGCGCCGCCGACCTGGGCGTGACCGCCAGCGCCATCGCCGACACTCTGCGCGTGGCCACCACCGGCGACTACGACCAGAGCCTGTCGAAGTTGAACCTCGCGCAGCGCCAGATTCCGGTGGTGGTGCGCCTGCCGACAACGGCCCGACAGGACATCGAGTTGCTCAAGCGCCTGCCCGTTCCCGGGGCCCAGGGTGCCGTGGGGCGGGGGCGCGCGGCCGCCGACACCCGAGGC
>JAJUHM010000389.1 GCA_029279925.1 Aquabacterium olei | reverse complement strand
TGAACAGCATGTCGCGGTACTGCCCCAGCTCCTGTTCGATGAGCTGGCGCTTGGCGGCGATGTCATCCAGGGCGGCCTGCCGCTCCGCGGGGGTGCGCGCCAGCATGGCGTGGCGCAGCTGCAGCGAGACGCGGGTCACATTGAGCTCCACCTGCGCGATGCGGTTGAGCTGGGGGACGCGGTTGCTTTCCGCGCGCTCGGCGAGGTGTTTCACGCCGTTGAGCTGTTGGATGGCGTAGAGGGCGGTTGCGATGAGCACCAGGGTCAACGCTGCCACCACCGCCATCAGCCTTCCTGCGATCCCCAGAACGGGGCTGCTGGTTTTTTTCATTTTGTCCGAACTCCTCAGATCTGTTTGGTGGCAGAGGGGAATTCGGCACAGGGACGTCGTACTTGAGAATTTGTTCCTACTCTTTTGGCGTCTTTTCGTCCTTTTAGGCTAGGCCGGCGGCCAGACTGTCAAGTTTCTGATCTATGTCAAACCTTTGATAGGGTGACGGCCAGTTCGTGCGAGAGGCTCGGGTGGCTCACCTTGGGGTAGGGTGGCTTGGGCCATTGCCAGAGGCTGGCGGGAAACAGGGCGCGCACGGCATTGATGTCGCAGTGGTATGGCGGGCCCTCGATCAAGCCCTCTTCGGTGGCGGCAGGCCGTGGGCGTTGCATCAGCAGGGCGAAAAGGCGGCCGCCGGGGCGCAGCCAGGCATGGAGCTGGCCCGCGTAGGCCGTCCAGTTGTCGGGGTGCAGGGCGCACAGACAGGTTTGCTCATAAATGGCGTCGTACGGTGCATCGGCTTGGAATGCCAGCACGTCCGCTTGCTCGATCCGGGCCTGTACGCCCCGGGCGGCACACAGGGCACGGGCGCGCGTCACGGCGGCCTCGGTGTAGTCGATGCCTGTCACGTCAAAGCCGCGGGCGGCCAGTTCGGCCACTTCCCAGCCGTTGCCGCAGCCTGGCACGGCGATGCGACAGGGCTGGAGCGCGCCGCTGTCCAGCCAGGCAAGGAGCTGAGGGCTGGGGCCGCCGCGGTCCCAGCCGGTCTGGGCGGTGTCAAAACGTTCTTGCCAGAAAGCGCGGGTAGGACCGTTCATGGATGAAGGGGGAAGTCGGTGGTACCCGGCATGGTACTCAAGCCGGCTTCCTCGTGCAGGGCGGCCGAGACCTGGAGGGCCTCCGCTGCCGGTGTCAGAAAGGGCGGGCCGTCATGCCGGACCCCGCCCGCTGCCCAGCTCACGTCGCCGCACACCACACGCCACACCGGGGCCTGCGTGCCGACGGGCTGGGCCTGCTGGAAGGCGTAGGAGACGGTGATCGTCATGCCCCTGCCCCCGAGCGTGCGATAGGGACGGGTGACCTGCACCCGTCCCGGTGATTGGAGGGCGCGCTTGAAGTACGGGCGGCGCGCCCAGCATGCCCCCTCTGCCTGGGTCAGCGGGCTGAAGTCGGGGCCTTGGGCTGGGTGCCGGTCCTCCGCCCCCACGTTCGGTCCGACCTGGAAGCCGGCGTCGTCAAGCACAAAGCAGACGAGGGCGCCAGGCAGCGCCAGGAACGAACGCGCAGCCTCGTCGAGCGAGCGCCCTGCGCTCAGCAGCACACCTGCATAGCCGATCGCGTTCTGGAAGGGCGCGAGCAGGCTCTTCTGGCGCTCTCGCTGCGCGGCGCGGAAGCGGGCCAGTTCGCCGTGCAGCGTAACAATCCCCTCGTGGCGCGGACGGCGGTCGAGCTCAGGATGCGGTCGCGCGAAGTAAAAGCCTTGAACCAGGTCGACGTCCGACTCCAGTGCCAGCATGGCCTCGCGCGCTGTCTCGATGCCCTCCATCAGCACCAGGGCCTCGGCCTCATGCAGCACGGACACCGTCTGGCTGACTGCCCGAAGGCGGCCCGGGTCTTCGGCCATTGCCGTGATCAGGCTGCGGTCCAGCTTCACGATGTCCGGCTGGATGCGCCACACCCGATCGAAATTGGAGTGTCCTGCGCCGAAATCGTCCAACGCGATCAGCATGCCGTGCGACCGGAGGGTGCCGATGGCAGACAGAAAGGCCTCGCCCGGCGGAATGGCGCTTTCGAGCAGCTCCAGCACGATCAGTGAAGGCGAGATGCCCATCCTGTGGAGCAACGCGGTCAGGAAGCCGATCTGAGCTGGCTCGGCCAGCGCCATGAGTGCCTCGGGCCGGATGTTGAGGAACAGCCAGTGGTTCGGCGGCGCCTGCTCGGCGAAGTTGAACAGGTGCATGACGCGGCTGAGCGTGTCGCACCAGGCGGCTTCGGCTGGCGGCACCTCCTCGAACAAGCGCAGGGGAGAGACCGGGTTGCCGTTCTCGTCGATGGCGCGCAGCAATGCCTCGTGGCCGACGGCGCGACTGTGAGACAGGCTGTAGATGGGTTGGAATGCGGTGCTGAGGGTGCGGCCGCACAGACTGGCCGTGTGGGTTCGGTGCTCGGTGGGCCGCACGGCATCGAGCGCCGCACGGAGGCAGGAGTCAGGCATGAAGGAGGGGCTCGGGCGAGTGCGTCGGAGAACGTTTTACGTATTGTGGTGGTGGTCGGCCGATTGGGGGAAACCACGATGCGGCAGCCCGCTGCGAACGTGACGAAATCACGACCCTGCCGGCCGGACGGCCTCAGAGCCGTTCGATGCGGTTCAACAACTCGGCGGCCTTGGCCCGGATGCCGGCGCGCTCGGACTCTTCCATCCGATCGATCTGTTTGTACACCATGCCGATGCGGGGATTGCGCCTGAGCAAACCGTCGTGGCGCATGTGAAAGTCCCAGTACAGCGCATTGAACGGGCAGGCGCGCGTGCCGAGCCTGTCCTTGCGGTCGTAGCCGCATCCAGCACAGTGGTCGCCCATGCGGTGCAGGTAGGCTGCACTGGACGCATAGGGTTTGGTCGCCAGTTGCCCGCCGTCGGCGAACTGACTCATGCCCAGTGTGTTGGGGGCCTCGACCCATTCGAAGGCGTCGATGTACACGCCCAGATACCACCGGTGTACGGCCTGCGGATCCAGCCCGGCGAGCAAGGCGAAGTTGCCGATCACCATGAGGCGCTGGATGTGGTGGGCATAGGCCTGGCTCAGTGACTGACCCACCGCCTGTTTCATGCACGCCATGCCGACCTCGCCTGTCCAGAACCACTCTGGCAAGGGGCGCGTGTGACCCAGATGGTTGGCGTCGGTGTAGCCTGGCATGCGCGCCCAGTACACGCCCCGCACGTACTCGCGCCACCCGAGGATCTGGCGGATGAAGCCTTCCACCGCGGAGAGCGGGGCATGCCCGGCCTGCCACGCGGCTTCGGCGGCCTGCACCACCTCGCGCGGGTTGAGCATCTTGGTGTTCAGCGCGAACGACAGCAGGGAATGGAACAGCCGCCAGCCGCGGTGCGACATGGCATCCTGGAAGTCTCCGAAGTGGGGCAGCGCGTGCCGAACGAAGGCAGCCAGCTGAGCCAGGGCCTCGTCGCGGTGCAGCGGCCACGCGAGGGCGTGTGCCTTCGGGTCGCCGAAACACGCCACGCCGGCCGACCTGATCGCGGCCCACAACGCGCTGTGGTCGTGAGGGCGCCGCCAGTCGGCGGGCTCGGCCGGTGTGCCGGGCCAGGGCTTGCGGTTGTCCTGGTCG
>JAJUHM010000388.1 GCA_029279925.1 Aquabacterium olei | reverse complement strand
GGTGTCGATGTGGGCGTCGGCCGGCAGGTCTTTGCGCGGCAGTCGTTTCTTTTATTTCTACGCCAACATAGGCCCCATTCGTAGGCCGGCCCCGGGTTTGGCCGGCCCGGTGTTGCGCGGACCACGGAGGGGAAGCGCTCGCGCGGGCCTTGCCCCTCCCCGGCGTCACTCAGGCTGGTTTTGCAGGGCCAAGCGGGAGTTCACCGCCTCGTCCTCGCCCTTCTGGGTCAGGCGCTGCGACTCGATGGCGGCGAAGTCGGCGGCGCTGACGTCACCCGTGATGTAGCAGCCGTCGAAGCACGAGGCCTCGAAGCCCTTGATCTTCGGGTTCAACTTGCCCACCACCTTCTTCATCGCGTCCACGTCCTGGTAGATCAGGGCGTCACAGCCAATGATCTGGCGGATGTCTTCCAGCGACCGGCCATGGGCCACCAATTCGCTCTTGGTCGGCATGTCGATGCCGTACACGTTGGGGAAGCGCACGGGCGGCGCGGCAGAGGCCAGGTAGACCTTGGCTGCACCGGCTTCACGGGCCATCTGCACGATTTCCTTCGAGGTCGTGCCGCGCACGATGGAATCGTCCACCAGCAGCACGTTGCGGCCCTTGAACTCCAGGCTGATGGCATTGAGCTTCTGGCGCACGGACTTCTTGCGCACGCCCTGACCCGGCATGATGAAGGTGCGGCCCACGTAGCGGTTCTTCACGAAGCCCTCGCGGTAGGGCTTGCCCAGCTTCTGCGCCAGCTGCATGGCCGACGGACGGCTGGACTCGGGGATGGGGATGACCACGTCGATCTCGGACGGCGGCATCGTGTTGATGACACGCTGGGCCAGGGTCTCGCCCATTTCCAGCCGAGCCTGGTAGACCGACACGCCATCGATGACCGAGTCCGGGCGGGCCAGGTAGACGTACTCGAACATGCAAGGGTTGAGTACGGTCTTCTCGGCGCACTGCTCGGCGTGCACCACGCCATCCAGGTCCACGAACAAGGCTTCACCCGGCTGCACGTCGCGCACGAACTTGTGGCTGGTGCCTTCCAGTGCCACCGATTCGCTGGCCACCATCACCTCGCGGCCTTCGGGCAGATCGGCCTCGCCATAGCTCAGCGGACGGATGCCGAAGGGGTCGCGGAATGCCACCAGGCCGTAGCCGGCAATGAGGGCCACCACCGCATAAGAGCCCTTGATGCGCTTGTGCACGGCCTTCACCGCGGAGAACACGGCCGCCGGCGTCAGAGGCAGGTCGCGGCCGGCCAGTTCGAGTTCGTGCGCGAACACATTGAGCAGCACCTCCGTGTCGCTGTCGGTGTTCAGGTGGCGACGGTCGATGTCGAACAGTTCCTTGCGCAGGTCATGCGCGTTCGTCAGGTTGCCGTTGTGCACCAGCACGATGCCGAAGGGGGCATTCACGTAGAAAGGCTGGGCCTCTTCCTCGTTGAAGGCGTTGCCGGCCGTGGGGTAACGAACCTGACCGAGGCCGACCGTGCCGGGCAGCGCGCGCATGTTGCGGGTCCGGAAGACGTCCTTGACCATGCCGCGGGCCTTGTGCATGAAGAACTTGCGACCGTGCGCATCCGGGCCGGCCGTGACGATGCCGGCTGCGTCCTGACCGCGGTGCTGCAGCAGCAGCAGCGCGTCATAAATCAACTGATTGACGGGCGTCTTGGAAATCACACCAACGATGCCGCACATGGTTCACCTCTATTCCAGATCAAAAGCACGAATTCGAACGATCACGTCTGCTCGGGCAGGAATTTGACCACCTGCTCGGGCAGGACGGGGCGCAACCCGTCCAATAACACTGCAAGCCACGCGACACCGCGTGACGATTGCCACGGCGCCCACTGGGCGACGGGCGTCATGTTCACCAGGGTGGCGACCAGCAAGGCCACGACCAGTCCCCTTGCCAGGCCGAAACCCGCCCCCAGCATCCGATCCGGGCCGTTGAGCGGGGACTCGCGCGTCAGCTGGGTCACGACCCATGACAGCAGCGCCCACACCAGCCAGGCCAGCACGAAAGCCACGAGCATGCCGGACAGCAGGTTGAGCCGACCGCCCGCCTCGCCCACGGGAACGTGACCGGCCACCACGGGGCCGAACCACTGGGCCGACACGTAGGCAGCACCCCAGCCCAGCAGAGACATCACCTCGTGCACCAGGCCACGCCAGGCCCCGACGATGACCGACAAGCCCAGACCGATCAGCAGCGCCAGGTCGACGAAGGACCAGGTCGGGCTGGCTTCAACAATCGGGGTCACGGAATCCATGGGCTGCACCGGGCGAGGTTCAGAGCGTCAGGATGTTGCCGCCCAGGCCCGCCTTGTGCAGGCTGCCCAGCGCTTTCTCGGCCTCGGCCTTGTCGGCATAAGGTCCGATGCGCACCCGAACGCGCTTGCCATCCGGCGTGTCCACCGACTGGGTGTAGGTCTTGATGCCCAGCCGCTCGACCTTCTGGCGCACTTCCTGCACCTTGGTGGCGTCGCTGAACGCACCGATCTGCACGATGTAGCGGCCAGTGGCCTCCGTCTTGTCGGCCGGCTTGCTCGCGGCGGCGCGGGCCTCGGCCTGGCGGCGCTCCGCCGCCTT
Source organism: Aquabacterium olei (assembly GCA_029279925.1). Lineage (GTDB taxonomy): Bacteria > Pseudomonadota > Gammaproteobacteria > Burkholderiales > Burkholderiaceae_C > Aquabacterium > Aquabacterium olei_A. The sequence goes on along the minus strand of JAJUHM010000388.1, from coordinate 1,042 downwards.
CTGGTCAGCCGCCTTCTGCTCGGCAGCCTTCTTTTCCGCGGCCTTCTGTTCTGCCAGCTTCAATTCGGCGGCGCGGGCCTTTTCTTTTTCCTTCAGTTCCGCGGCCTTCTTCTCTGCGGCGGCCTTCTGCTCGGCCAGGCGGCGAACGCGGGCTTCCTCGGCGGCCCTGTCTGTGGCCTTCTCAGCGACCTTCTCTACGGCCTTGTCTGCGGCTTTTTCCGGAGGCACTGCCGCTGGCGGTGGCTGGGTCCTGACTGCGGCCGCCTGGGTGTCAGGCCGCGTGCGCTCTTGCGGAGCCGGCTCGTCGGCCTGCTCGACCATGTCCTCGGCAGGCGACGCAGCCTGCGGCACAACGATACCGGCCACCTCGACCTTGCCTGCCACGGCCCGGCCAGGGGCCGAGGGCCCGCCCTCGCCGACGCGGGGCGTGCCAGCCTGCACGACCTTCACGTCACTCGACAAAGGCCGAGGCTGGGTCTCGAACAGCCAGGGAAAGCCGATCACACCCGCCCCCACGAGCACGACCATGCCGATGAGGCGGCGTCGGGCTCGCGTGCGGGTGGCCTCGATGTCGGCCTGCGACGGCGGCAGGGACTCGGCGGCGGGCGCCTGGGCCGCGGGGCCCCGACGCAGGAGGCGCTGAAGGAACGTTGGCAGCGGCATGCTCGGTTGGGAAATGGGCAAAGCGGGAGCTGGCGCCCAGTCAGGCGCCGCCCGTCCCCGCCTGGAGGTGTGGTGCGTTCAGCTTGGGCAGTCCGTCATGCAGGACACCGCCCACGGTGTAGAACGACCCGAAGACCACGATTCTATCCGTCGGGTCCGCCGCAGCGAGGGCCGCCTTCAGGGCGGTCATCGGATCAGGGTGCTCGCTGACGGTGGCCTTCGGGGCGGTTGCCAGGGGCCGGGCCTCCACCTCGTCCGCGATGGCCTGGGCCAGCTGGGCCGCCGTCGCAGCCCGTGGAGTCGGCAGGTCGCACACATACCAGGCGTCCACCAGCGGGCGCAGCCTGGCGACCATGCCGGCGGCGTCCTTGTCGGCCAT
>JAJUHM010000387.1 GCA_029279925.1 Aquabacterium olei | reverse complement strand
CGTCCACCGGGAAGAAGCCCATGGTGGCGCCGTACTCGGGCGCCATGTTGGCGATGGTGGCGCGGTCTGGCACCGCCAGCGAGGCCGTGCCTTCGCCGAAGAACTCGACGAACTTGCCGACCACCTTCTCGCGGCGCAGCATCTCGGTCACAGTGAGCACGAGGTCGGTGGCCGTCACGCCTTCGCGCAGCTGGCCGGTCAGCTCGAACCCGACCACGTCCGTGGTCAGGAAGTACACCGGCTGGCCCAGCATGCCAGCCTCGGCCTCGATGCCGCCCACGCCCCAGCCCACGACGCCGATGCCGTTGATCATGGTGGTGTGGCTGTCCGTGCCGACCAGGGTGTCCGGATAGGCGATGCCATCTGGGCCCAGGTGCACGCCGCGCGCGAGGTACTCGAGGTTAACCTGGTGCACGATGCCGAAGCCGGGTGGCACGACCCCGAAGGTGTCGAAGGCCTGCATGCCCCACTTCATGAACTCGTAGCGCTCGGCATTGCGCTGGAACTCGATCTGCATGTTGAGGTCGAGCGCCTCGGGGCTGCCGTAGTGGTCGATCATCACCGAGTGGTCGACCACGAGGTCCACGGGCACCAGGGGCTCGATGCGTTTGGGCTCCAGGCCTTGTGCGGCAGCCACGTTGCGCATGGCCGCCAGGTCGGCCAGCAGGGGCACGCCTGTGAAGTCCTGCAGCACGACGCGGGCGACGACGAACGGGATCTCGTCGGTGCGCGCCGCATTCGGCTGCCAGCCGGCCAGCTGGAAGACGTGCTCGGGCGTGACCTTCTGGCCGTCACACTGGCGTATCACCGCCTCCAGCACGATGCGCAGTGACACTGGCAACCGAGAGACGTTGGGGTGCTTGCGGGCCAGTTCGGGCAAGGACACGTACCGGAAGGCGTGGCCCGAGGCGGTCTTGCACGACTTGATGATCGTGGCAAACGGGTGTGTCAGCGGTGCCGATGCGGCAAGGGGCGTGGCGGCCATGGAGACTCCTGTCGGGGAAGACAACGGGGAAACACACGGGCAAGTCGGTCACGGACGGCTGCCCGGATCCTGAGCAGCCCGAGCCATTGTGGCAGTCGGTGTGCCCACCCCGCTTGCCGACCCGACGGGCAACTGCGATAGGCTCGGGGTTTTCGCCTCTCGTCTCCCGCTGTGCGTTCCATGCCGTCTCGCCCTGTTTTCCGCGCTTCCGCCTCCCGTCGTCGACAGGCCGGTGTCCTCGACTGGTTCCTGATGGCCATGCTGGCCGCCGTGGGGGTGGCGTCGTTCGCGCCGGAGTGGGGCCGCAGTGAGGGGCCGCTCCATCTGGGGCAGGTGACCGACATCGGCGTGTTCCTGTTGTTCTTCCTCCATGGCATGGGGCTGTCGACCGACAGCCTGAAAGCCGGTGCGTCCCGCTGGCGACTGCATCTGCTGGTGCAGGGCTGCACCTACGTGCTGTTTCCGCTGTGGTGGGCCGTCCTGGCGCTGCTGGTGGGCCGCTGGGTGCCGCACGACCTGCTGATGGGGTTCTTCTATCTGGCGGTCCTGCCGTCCACCGTCTCGTCGTCGGTGGCCATGACCGCGATGGCGCGCGGGCATGTGGCCGCGGCTGTGCTGAACGCGACCCTGTCGACCCTGCTGGGGGTGTTCATCACCCCGCTGCTGGTGAGCCTGGTGGTGGGCAGCGTCGGCAACGGCGCCGGCATGGACGTGGGCGACACGATGTTGAAGGTCGCCCGGATGCTGCTGCTTCCCTTTGTCGTCGGCCACCTGCTGCGGCCCTGGCTGGGGGCCTTCTTTGCGCGCATCAAGCGCTACACCACGGTGTTCGACCGCGGGGTGATCGTGCTGCTGGTGTGGGCCGCGTTCAGCGACTCGGTGGCCGATGGGCTGTGGTCACGGCATGGCTTGGGCCTGCTGATCCAGGCGGGCGTGGGCGTGGTGCTGTTCCTGCTGCCCATGCTGTGGGTGACGCGCTGGATCGCGCGCCGGCAGGGGATGCCGGTCGAGGACGAGATCGTGGCGGTGTTCTGCGGCTCGAAGAAGACGCTGGCGTCGGGCATGCCGATGGCCAAGCTGCTGTTCGGCGGCAGTGCCGCCATGGGCGTGCTGGTGCTGCCAATCATGCTGTACCACCAGCTGCAGCTGTTCGTGTGCGCGGTCATGGCGCGGCGCTACGGCGCCCGGGTCGTGCAGCAGGTGGTCTGAGGCATGGGGCGTTTTCGCGGCCTGCCCGCGCCGTCGACCCCTTCGCTGTGCCCCGCCATCGTGTATGTGCCGCCGCCTGACGGGCCGCTGAAGCCCGTTCACGAAGACGCGGCGCTGCTGGTGCTGGACAAGCCCGCCGGGCTGCTGACCGTGCCGGGACGTGGCGAGGCCCACCAGGATTGCCTGCTGCACCGGGCGCAACGGCAGTGGCCGGATGCGGCCGTGGTTCACCGTCTGGACCTGGCCACCTCGGGCCTGGTGGTGTTCGCCCGGGGTGAGGCCGCGCAGGCGGCCCTGAGCGCGGCGTTTCGGGAGCGGCGTGTCGACAAGCGCTACGAGGCGGTGTTGCACGGGGTGATGCCCGAAGCGTGGGGAGAGGCCGGCGAGGTGAACCTTCCGCTGGGCACCGACTGGGCGTGGCGCCCGATGCAACGGGTGGACCCCGAGCAAGGGCGCCCGGCATGCACCCGCTGGCAGGTGCTGGCCCGAAACAGCCAGGCTGGGCAGACCCGTGTGGCGCTGGAACCGGTCACGGGCCGTTCCCATCAGTTGCGCGTGCACATGCTGGCCCTCGGTCACCCCATCCAGGGCGATCCCCTGTACGGTTCGCCAGCCAGCCAGGGGGCCGCTTCCCGCCTGTTGCTGCACGCCTGCAGTCTGACGCTGCCGCATCCGGTGGACGGGCGGCCCGTGGCGTGGACGAGCGCCGCGCCGTTCTGAATCGGACCCGGCCGGCAGCGGCCGGCATCGGGCTTGCAATCACCGTGGGACATCGGGTGGCGTGTCGCGAACCCGACAAAGGAGAGCCCGATGCCGATCTACGCCTACCGCTGTCCCCATTGCGAGCTGGACTTCGACAAGCTGGTGCGAGCCGACACGGTGGTGACCTGTCCCCGCTGTGGCGCCGCCGACGTGGCCAAGCAGGTGGCCCTGACTGCCCCGCAGGGCAAGAGCAAAGCGATCATCGCCCGGGCCCGTGCGCAGGCGGCCAAGGAAGGGCATTTCAGCCACTACAGCGCAGCCGAGCGCGCCAAGGCGCGGTGACGACAGGGCCTGTGTTTGTCGGATTTGTCGTGTGGGTGTCGGTGCGGGGGCTCACAGGGTGACGGGTCGGCGTTGACCCACGCTGACCCACCGCCGGATCACGGCAAACAGCTGCTGCACATCCAACGGTTTGCTGACATGGTCGTTCATGCCCGCATCCAGGGCCGCCTCCCGGTCGCTGGCCAGCACGCTGGCCGTCATCGCGATCACGGGCAGCATGGTCCAGCGGGCGTCGGCGCGGATGTGGCGGGTGGCGGTGTAGCCATCCATCACCGGCATCTGGCAGTCCATCAGCACGCAGTCGAACGGGCGCAGGCTGTCCAGCCGCATCAGGGCCTGCTGGCCGTCTTCGGCCACCACGACCTCGATGCCGGCGCGCGTCAGCAGCTCGCG
>JAJUHM010000386.1 GCA_029279925.1 Aquabacterium olei | reverse complement strand
CGTCGCGGCCCCATCGATGGCGGCGTGGGCCGCGTGGCCAAGGGCGGCGGCCAGCAGCCCGACCACGCCCGCATGCACGCCGTCCAGCATGGGCCGCAGGGGCGGCGTCAAGGCGGCGCCCACATAGCTGGCGATGGTCAGCATGGGCCCGGGCATGGCTTGCACCGCGCCGTAGTCGGCCAAAAAGGCCTCCGCTCGGATCCAACCGGGACCGACCACCTCCGCCTGGATCAGCGGCAGCACCACATGCCCGCCGCCGAAGATGAGCGCCCCGATGCGGTAGAACGCGTCGGCGATGGGCCACCAGCCCCCGGGGGCCCACTGCGCCAGCATGGGCAGGACGGCCAAGCCCGCACCGAACAGGCCCAACCAGACGGCGCCCGCCCGGCGCCCGATACCCACGGCCAAGGGGCTGGCAGGGGGAGTCCATCCCGGGCGGAAGGCCCACGCGCCCCAGCCGGCGCTGAGTGCGATCAGCACCGGCTGGGCCCAGGCGCCAGGCCACACCCAGGCGGCAAGGCCGACGGCCGCGGCCCAAGCCAGCCGCCGGCCGCTGGGGGCGTAGCTGCGCGCCATGCCCCAGACGGCATGGGCCACCACGGCGACGGCGGCCAGCATCAGGCCCTGCAGCAGACCCCGCGGCACGTGCGCGCCGGGGGTCGGGCCCGGGCAGCACCTGGCACAGCGCGACCAGATCACCGTAGGCCCGGGCATCCAGCCAGCCGCGGCGCTGCACGAATGCGCGCCGGAAGACCTCCAGGTGCGCCACCGGCCGGCCAAAGCTGGTCAGGCCGAGTCTCAGGAAGATCAGCGCGATGGCAAGGCACTCGCGGGCAGAGCGGCGTCGGGACACGCGTGGATCATGCCCGAACGATTACAGGTTCAGTATTGTTTATAGGGCAAAAACTTCCCTGACAGCACGACGTGCACACGGTCACCCTTGGGATCGGGTTCGCGAGTGATGTCCATGCTGAAGTCGATCGCGCTCATGATCCCGTCACCGAACTCTTCGTGAATGAGCTCTTTGATCGTGGTGCCATACACGTTGACGATCTCGTACCAGCGGTAGATGAGCGGGTCGGTGGGCACTTGGGTGGGCAGGGAGCCCTTGTAAGGCACCACCTGTAACCACTTTTTTTCCTCCTCGGTTAGATCGAAGATGTTGCCCAGTATTTCCGCCTGTTCGGCAGTTGCTGTCATTTGACCCAGGCACAGCGCGGTGGTCCATTCCTTGGACTGTCCGACCTTTTTGGCGACATCTTCCCACTTCAGGCCCTTGGCGACCTTGGCGGAGACGATTTTTTCGGTGACATCGTTACGGTTCATGGCAACTCCTTGCGGGTAGGGGGTCAGTGCGGTTTGGCACGGGAGACGAGGAAATCGACGATGTGGTTGCGCAGGTCGTAATAGCCGGGCAGATGGTGCAGCCCGATGCGGGTGCGATCGCGTGGCAGGGGGTTGGCCACGACCTCAGCGATACCACCGGGCCGATACCCAGAGGGCGTGTCGGTCCCGTTGCTCATGAGCAGGATTCGATCGGCCAGCAGGATGGCCTCGTCTACGTCATGGGTGATCATGAAGACCGTCTGTTGGGTCTGTCGCACGATGGCCATCAACTCGTCTTGAATCGTGCCGCGGGTCAGCGCGTCGAGCGCGCCGAAGGGCTCGTCGAGCAGCAGCATCTTTGGTTGGATGGCAAACGCCCTTGCGATGCCGACCCGCTGTTTCATACCGCCCGAGAGTTGGCTTGGTTTCTTGTCGATCGCATGGCTGAGGCCCACCATGGCCACATATTTTTCGACGTGGGCATTCACCTGGGGCGCCTTCCAATCCGGCCATCGTGATTCCACCGCGAAGGCGATGTTGCGACGTACCGATAGCCAGGGCATCAATGCGTGGCTCTGAAACACTACCCCGCGCTCTAGGCTTGGGCCGATGACTTCGCGCCCATCCATAAAGACATTCCCTTCCGTGGCGGTGTCCAGCCCAGCCAGCACGTTGAGGATGGTGGTTTTGCCGCATCCGGAGTGGCCGATTATGCAGACGAACTCACCCCGTTCCAGGTCGAACGATACGTTGGCAAATACGGGCCGAGCTGTTTGATAGGCCTTGGACAGGCCCTGGATCTGCAGGAAAGGGGGCATACATCACTCCAGGTAAGTCACCATCTTCTGCAGCAGCCCAAACATCTGATCCAGTAGCATGCCGACTACCCCGATGGTTAGGATGGCGAAGATGACGTTGGGCAGGCTGAGGTTGTTCCACTCGTTCCAGACGAAATAGCCGATGCCCGTGCCGCCGACCAGCATTTCGGCCGCGACGATCACCAGCCAGGCGATGCCCATGCTTATGCGCATCCCTGTCAGGATCGTCGGCGCTGCCGCTGGCAGGATTACACGCAACGCCTTGCGCAGTGGCGAGACCTCCAGTGTCGCGGCGACGTTGAGCCAGTCACGCTTGACCGCGGCGACGCCGAAGGCGGTGTTGATCAGCATCGGCCAAACGGAGCAGATGAAGATCACGAACACCCCGCTGACGTTGGAGTCCTTCAGCGTGTAGAGCGCCAGCGGCATCCACGCCAGCGGGCTGATGGGCTTGAGCACCTGGACGAACGGATCCAGGGCCTTGCGCATCAGTGGCGACATGCCGATCAGGAAACCCAGCGGCAACGCGACCAGCACCGCCAAGCCGAAGCCCATCACGACGCGCGCCAGTGAATGCAACAACTGCAGCCCGATGCCCTTGTCGTTTGGGCCCCGGTCGTAGATAGGATCCGCCAAGTGCTTCCAGGCCGCCTCTGCCACGGCCAACGGCGTCGGAAAGCCCCCCGTCTTTGCAGCGGCGCCCTCCGGGTCCTTGCCCATCATGCGCAGGTATTCGATTTCCTCAGCCGTCAGCGAGGCCTGGGCCGAGGTCCGTGCTGTCGTGCTTTCAGTGGCCAGTTGCCATGCCGCCAAGACCACGAGCAGCAGCAACATCGACACCAGCGCAGCGCGCAGGTTGAGTGGAGCTGACCGCATCGTTTACGCCCTCCGCATCGGGAAGCTGTTGAGGTAGTCCTCGGGTTTGGCCGGATCGAACTCCTTGCCCATGATGGTGTGCTTGCGATAGCCCGGCCCCTCGGTAACCGGCATGCGCAGCTCCTTCATGTGCTTGCGGGCATCGGTCAGCAGGAAGACACGCTCGGCGATCTGTCGGTAGTTGACGTCGCCCTTGATGTAACCCCAGCGCTTCATCTGGGTCAGCATCCACACCGCCATGCTCTGCCAAGGGATTGGGTCGAAGTCGGCCCGGTCGGGTACGTTGTGCACCTTGCCGAGGCCGTCCGCGAAACGGCCGGTCAGCACCTGCTGCAGCACCACCTCGGGTTGGTTGAGGTACTGGGTCGGCGCGATCACCTTGGCGATCAACTCGCGGTTGCGTGCTTCGCGTGCCATGGCGGCGGCGGTCAGCACGGCCCGGAACAAAGCAGCGAAGGAGTTGGGGTTCTGTTGGATGAACGCCGAGCTGGTGCCGAAGGCACAACAGGGATGTCCGTTCCAGAGGTCTTTGGTGAGCAGGTGGATGAAGCCCACCTCCTCGAACACCGCTCGTTGATTGAACGGGTCGGGGCCCAGGAAACCATCGATGTTGCCGGCGCGCAGGTTGGCCACCATCTCGGGCGG
>JAJUHM010000385.1 GCA_029279925.1 Aquabacterium olei | reverse complement strand
TCACCGTCACCGCCAGCACCGTTTCGAACGGGCGGGTGGGCTCCTCGGCCCAGCTCACGTCGATCCAGCGCTCGCTGTCGCGCTCGAACAGGCGGCGGCCCACGCCACAGCGCTGGGTGTGCACCACCAGGCCCTCGCCACGACCGAGGTAGCCCGCGATCGGGTCACCCGGGATGGGCGTGCAACAGGGCGCCAGCCGCACCGTGGCCCCCTCGGTGCCGTCGATCACCACCGAGCCCTGCGTGGGGGCCTCGGCAGCCGCGAAACGGCCCAGGGTCAGCGTCAGGGCATCCGGGCGCTCACCCGACTCGGCCATCAGCTGCGCCAGGCGCTTGGCCACCATCGGCGCGATCTTGCGGCCCAGGCCGATATCGATCAGCAACTCGCGCTGGGTGCGGTTGCCCCCCCAGCGCACCAGGCTCTGCCACAGCGCACCTTCGGCGCCCGGGCTTTCGTCGTCGCCTGGCGGCAAGGTCAGGCCCTCGGCGCGCAAGGCCTGGGCCAGCAGCTTTTCGCCCAGCTCCAGCGACTCCTCGGCCTCCATGGCCTTCAGGTAGCTGCGGATCTTGGAGCGCGCCCGGCCCGTGCGCACGAAGTTCAGCCAACCCGGGTTGGGTCGGGCACTCGGCGCGGTGATGATCTCCACCACATCGCCGCTGTGCAACTGCGAGCGCAGCGGCACCGGCTCGCCATTGACCTTCGCCGACACGCAACGATCACCGACACCCGAGTGAATGGCATACGCGAAGTCCACCGGCGTTGCCCCCTTGGGCAGCGCCACGATGCGCGACTTCGGCGTCAGCACGTACACCGACTCGGGGAACAGGTCGATCTTCAGGTGCTCGAGGAACTCGGCCGAATCGCGCGTTTCATGCTGGATGTCGATGAGCGACTGCAGCCACACCGCCCCCTGCTGCGGCGAGACGCCGCCAGGCTGCTCGTTCTCCTTGTACATCCAGTGCGCCGCAATCCCCTTCTCGGCCACGGCATGCATCGCCTGCGAGCGGATCTGGAACTCCACCGCCGTGCCCACCGGGTTCACCAGCGTGGTGTGCAGCGACTGATAGCCGTTGGCCTTCGAGATGGCGATGTAGTCCTTGAACCGCCCCGGCAGCGGCTTGTAGAGCTGGTGCAGCACGCCCAGCGCGGTGTAGCAGTCCAGCAGCTCGTGCGTGACGATGCGGAAGCCGAAGATGTCGCTGACCTGCGCGAAGGTCAGGTTCTTTTCGACCATCTTGTGATAGATCGAATAGACGGTCTTCTCGCGGCCATAGACCTCCACGTCCATGCCAGCCACATGGAAGGCGTCCTGCACCTCCTTGCGGATGCGCTCGACCAGGTCACGCCGGTTGCCGCGCGTCTTCTTGACCGCCTTGGCCAGCACCCCGTAGCGCCACGGGTTGATGTACTGAAAGGACAGCTCCTGCAGCTCGCGGTAGGTCTGGTTCAGGCCCAGCCGGTGCGCGATCGGCACATAGATTTCCAACGTTTCCCGGGCGATGCGGGCGCGCTTGTGCGCCACCATCGCGGCCATCGTCCGCATGTTGTGCAGCCGGTCGGCCAGCTTGATGAGGATGACACGCACGTCGCGCGCCATGGCCAGCAGCATCTTCCGGAAGGACTCGGCCTGCGACTCTTCCTTGGTCGAGAACTGGAGTTTGTCCAGCTTGGTCAGGCCGTCGACCAGTTCGGCCGTCGGGGCACCAAAGCGTTCGATCAGCTCGACTTTCGTGACCCCGCAGTCCTCCATCGCGTCGTGCATCAGCGCGGCCATGATGGCCTGCGCGTCGAGCTTCCAGTCGGCGCACAGACCCGCTACGGCGATCGGGTGCGTGATGTAGGGCTCGCCGCTGGCACGGAACTGCCCGAGGTGGGCCTCGTCGGCAAAGCGGTAGGCCTCGCGGACGCGGCGGGTGTCGGCCTCGTCCAGGTAGTCGAGCTTGTGGGTCAGCGCGGCGAACGAGGCCGCCGCGGCGTCAGTGGCCAGGGTCATGTCCTGAATGTAGCGCGAGAGCAAGTCCCCTGGGGACATCGGACTCTCGGAAAGCAACGGCAAACGTGCGCGACGCCAACGACAAAGGCCCGCCTAAGCGGGCCTCGGTGGATCAGCGGGCGGCGTGAGCGCTCGAGATCGGCAGACCGACCCGGATCAGGTCGGCACCTTGCGCAGCATCTCCACGCCGACCTGGCCGGCGGCGATCTCGCGCAGGGCGGTCACGCTGGGCTTGTTGCGGGTCTCGATCTTCGGGGTGTGACCCTGGCTCAGCATGCGGGCGCGGTAGGTCGCGGCCAGCACCAGCTGGAAGCGGTTGGGGATCTTTTGCAGGCAGTCTTCGACGGTGATGCGGGCCATGAGGCTCTCCGAAGGATGAACTGGTTGCCCAGTTCGTGTTCAAGGTGTGTCCAGGACGAGGCCGGGCTCAGACCAGATCGAGGGCGCGAAACACAGCGGACTTGTTTCGGCGCTGAGCCGCGTATTTTAACCGCTGCGCGTGAACAATGGCTTTCAGATCGAACAAAGCCGACTCGAACAGGGCATTGACCACCACGAAATCGAAGTGCTGCGCCTGGGCCACCTCGATGCGCGCGTTGGCCATGCGCAGGTCGATCACGTCCTGCGGGTCCTCGCCGCGGCGGTTCAGGCGCTGCAGCAGCTCTTCGTAACTGGGCGGCAGGATGAAGATCAGGATCGCGGTCGGGAAAATCTGCTTGATCTGCAGCGCCCCCTGCCAGTCGATCTCCAGCACCACGTCCTCCCCGTGCTGGATGCGCTCCTCGATCGCCTTGCGCGACGTGCCGTAGCAGTTGCCGTGCACCTCGGCGTGCTCGAAGAAGTCGCCGCGGGACACCATGGCGTCGAACTCGTCCTTCGAGACAAACCAGTACTCGCGTCCGTGCTGTTCCTGGCCGCGCGGCTTGCGGGTGGTGTGCGACACGCTGACCTGCAGGCGCGAATCGAGCTCGAGCAAGGCCTTCACCAGGCTCGACTTGCCCGTGCCACTGGGGGCCGAGACCACGAAGAGGTTGCCGGGATAGTCCATGTCGCTGACGGGCGCGTGAGAAAGAGGTTGCGTCACGTTATCGGCCACTCATTCGAGGTTCTGAACCTGTTCGCGCATCTGCTCGATCAGGACCTTCATTTCAACCGAGATCTGTGTCAGCTCCAGGGCAGCAGCCTTCGATCCCAACGTGTTGGCCTCGCGGTGCAGCTCCTGGATCAGGAAGTCCAGCCGCTTGCCGACCTCGCCGCCCTTCTTCAGCAGCCGCCCGATCTCGTCGAGGTGGGCCTTCAGGCGCTGCAGTTCTTCGTCCACGTCGATGCGCAGGGCATAGGCTGCGGCCTCGCTCAGGGCGCGCTCCTGTGCGGCTTCGGGCGTCACGGCGCCACCCACGGCCTGCAGCGCGTCCTGGTACTTCTGCACGAAGCGCTCCTGCTGGCGCTGCACCGCCTGCGGCACCAGCGGCTCGGCCTGAGCGGCCAGCGCCTTCAGGCCCTTGAGCTTGTCCTGCAGCACGGCCACCAGGCGGGCGCCCTCGCGCTCGCGGGCCTCTTTCATGGCCTCGATGCACTGACGGGCCGCCTCCATGGCGACCTCTTCCAGGCGGGCTGCGGGTGCCGCCGCACGGCACCAGTTCAGCACCTCATTGACGCTCAGAGGGGCCGCCTTG
>JAJUHM010000384.1 GCA_029279925.1 Aquabacterium olei | reverse complement strand
TGGCCGCCGGTGTAGGGGCTCTTGGCGTCGATCGCGTGGGCGAGCAGTTGCACCAACGCCTCGAACATGTCGCGCTGCGCCTTCAGCGGGCGTGCGCGTCCGCGTGCGCGCCGATCAAGGGGTGCAGGATGCCCTCCAGGCGCTTGAGCACCAGCGGATCGGCAAATGCCATCTCGCGCATGCGGTCGCGGTCCATCGCGCCCTGCGCGTCGATCAGCTCCGGGCCGAATTGCCGCGTGATTTCGGGGATGGCCGCGCCACCCGGCAGGGTCAGGGCGCGGGCGATGGCGTCGGTGTCGACCAGGTGGGCGCCCAGGTCCACCAGCATCTGGCTGACCGTGGACTTGCCACTGCCGATGCCGCCCGTCAGCCCGATGGTCAGGCGGGGAGGGGGGCTCAGGCCCATCCCAGCCATCCCAGCACGGTCTCCTGTCCGGCCAGTGTGACCACCAGCCCGGCACCCGCCAGGAACGGTCCGAACGGCACATACACGCCTTCGCGCAACTGGCCCGAGACCTTCATGCCGATGCCCACCACCGCGCCGATGATGGACGACCCCAACACGATGGGCAGGATCATGGGGGCGCCCAGCCAGGCGCCCAGGGCCGCCAGCAGCTTGAAGTCGCCCTGGCCCATGCCCTCCTTGCCGGTGGCCAGCTTGAACAGCCAGTACACGCTCCACAGCGACAGGTAGCCGGCCACGGCACCCCACAGCGCGTCCTTCAGCGGCAGGTTCCAGCCCAGCGCCGCCACGATCAGGCCTGCCCAGGTCAGCGGCTGCGTGAGGCTGTCGGGCAGCAGCGTGGTGTCCCAGTCGATCAGCGCCGCGGCCAGCAGCATGGCCATGAAGCCGCACCACAGCAGGGCTGTGGGCGCGAAGTTCACCAGCACGCCGGCTTGCCAGAACAGCAGCCCGGTCGCCACCTCGACCAGCGGATAGCGCACGCTGATGCGCGTGCCGCAGGCAGAGCACTTGCCGCGCAGGGCCAACCAGCTCAGCAGCGGGATGTTTTCATACCAGCGGATCTGGTGGCCGCACGCCGGGCAGCGCGACGCCGGCTTCGACAGCGACAGCGCGGGGCCGTCGGTGGCAGGCTCGGCCGTCTCCAGCATGGCGTGCGCATCGGCACGCCATTGCGCTTCCATCATCTTGGGCAGGCGGTGCACCACCACGTTGAGGAAGCTGCCCACACACAACCCCACCAGGGCGAGGCCCCACGGGGTCAGCAAGGGATCAAGGAGGAGGTCGAGGAAAGCGAGATCGAACGGCATCCCGCGATTACACCACCTGACCCAGCTTGAAGATCGGCAGGTACATCGACACGACGATGCCGCCGATCACCGTGCCCAGGAACACGATGATGAAGGGCTCCATCAGGCTCGAGAGGGCCTTCACGGCCTCATCGACTTCCTGCTCGTAGAAGTCGGCCGCCTTGCCCAGCATCTGGTCCAGCGAACCCGACTCTTCGCCGATCGACGCCATCTGCAGCACCATCACCGGGAACAGGCCGGTGCTTTGCATGGCCGTGGTCAGGCCCGTGCCGGTGGAGACGTCTTTCTGGATCTGCTCGGTGGCCTCGGCAAACACGGCGTTGCCCGAGGCGCCGCCGACGGAGTCGAGCGCTTCCACCAGCGGCACGCCCGCAGCGAACATGGTCGACAGCGTGCGGGTCCAGCGGGCCACGGCCGACTTGAACATCAGGTCACCGAAGACCGGGGCCTTGAGCAGCAGCCGGTCCATCTTCTTCTGCATGGCTTCGGAACGTTTCCACGACTGCAGAAAGAAGTACACTGCGCCCCCGATGGAGCCGAAGATGGCCCACCAGTAGCTCACGAAGATCTCGGACATGCCCATCACGAACAGCGTGGGGGCCGGAAGGTCGGCGCCGAAGGACGTGAAGACCTCCTTGAACGCCGGGATCACGAAGATCATGATGACGGCGACCACGATGAAGGCCACCACCAACACGGCCGTGGGGTAGGTCAGTGCCGACTTGATCTTCTGCTTGATGGCGATCGTCTTTTCCTGGTAGGTGGCCAGGCGATCGAGCAGGGTTTCCAGGATGCCGGCGGCTTCACCAGCCTCGACCAGGTTGCAATACAGCGCATCGAAGTGCAGCGGGTGCTTGCGGAAGGCCATCGACAGGCTGGTGCCGGTTTCGACATCGGAGCGGATGTCGTTGAGCAGCTTCGTGACCTTGGGGTTGGTGCTGCCGCGCGCGACGATGTCGAACGACTGCAGCAGCGGCACGCCGGCGCGCATCATGGTGGCCAGCTGGCGCGTGAAGATCGCAATGTCCTTGGGCTTGATCGAGGCGCCGCCGCTCATGCGGCGCTTCTTCACCTTGCTGACCAGAATGCCCTGGCGGCGCAGGCTGGCACCCACCATGGCCTCGCCGCCCGCACGCATCTCGCCGCGCACGACCTTGCCATTGCGGTCCTTGCCTTCCCATTCGAAGACAAATTCCTGGGGGGCGGATTTCTTGGCTGCTGCCGTGGCCATCTGTCGGAACTCCAAGACGCGCGTGCGTCACTGCTTATTCGTTGGTCACCGAGATCACCTCCTCCAGGGAGGTGAGGCCGGCCTTGACCTTGACCAGACCCGATTCGCGCAAGTCTCGCACGCCTTCCAGCTTGGCCTGTCGGGCGATGTCCATCGCCGTGCCTTGATTCAGGATGATGCGTTGTATTTCCTCACTGATGGGCATGACTTGGTAAATGCCGACGCGCCCTTTGTAACCGTTGTTGCAGGCTGAACAGCCCACGGCGCGGTAAGGCCGCCAGCTGCCGTCCAGGTCGTCCTCCTTGAAGCCGGCATCGAGCAGCGCCTGGCGAGGGTATTCGGCGGGCGCCTTGCAGGTGTCGCAAAGCCGGCGCGCCAGGCGCTGTGCCGTGATCAGGATGACGCTGGAGGCGATGTTGAACGGCGGCACGCCCATGTTCATCAGCCGCGTGAGCGTGGTCGGCGCGTCATTGGTGTGCAGCGTCGACATCACCATGTGGCCGGTCTGGGCGGCCTTGATGGCGATGTCGGCGGTTTCCAGGTCGCGGATTTCGCCCACCATGATCACGTCTGGATCTTGGCGGAGGAAGGCCTTCAGCGCAGCCGAGAAGGTCAGGCCGGCCTTGTCGTTGACGTTGACCTGGTTGATCCCCGGCAGGTTGATTTCCGCCGGGTCTTCGACCGTGGAAATGTTCACGCCGGGCTGATTCAGGATGTTCAGGCAGGTGTAGAGCGACACCGTCTTGCCCGAACCCGTCGGCCCGGTGACCAGCACCATGCCGTAAGGCCGCTTGATGGCGCTGAGCAGGCGCTCTTTCTCGATCTGCTCGTAGCCCAGCGCCTCGATGCCGAGCTTGGCGCTGGACGGGTCGAGGATACGGATCACGATCTTCTCGCCGAACAGCGTGGGAAGGGTGCTGACGCGGAAGTCGATGGCTTTGTTGCCGAACTTCAGCTTCATGCGGCCGTCCTGCGGCACGCGCTTCTCGGCGATGTCCATGCGCGAGATGACCTTGATGCGCGAGGCCAGCTTCTCCTTGATGGCGATCGGCGGCTGCGTGATCTCGCGCAGCTCGCCATCGATGCGGAAGCGCACGCGGTAGGTGTACTCGTAGGGCTCGAAGTGCAGGTCCGATGCGCGCATGTTGATGGCATCGACGAGCATCTT
>JAJUHM010000383.1 GCA_029279925.1 Aquabacterium olei | reverse complement strand
TGGATTTTCTGTCCCATGATCAGCCTCTGCTTAGTTGCCCACGGTCACATAGATGTGGCAGGTCGGCTTGCTGATGCGGTTGCCGCGGCCCTTGGCACGTGCGGTGAAACGCTTCAGCGTGGCGCCTTGCTCCACATAAATGGTCTTGACCTTCAGTTCGTCGATGTCAGCGCCGTCGTTGTGCTCGGCGTTGGCGATCGCAGATTCCAGTGCCTTCTTGATGATGCCGGCAGCCTTCTTCTGGGTGAACTCGAGGATGTTGAGGGCCTGATCGACCTTCTTGCCACGGATGAGATCGGCCACCAGTCGACCCTTGTCGACCGACAGACGAACGCCGCGAACGATTGCTTTCGTTTCCATCGCAGCTGCTCCTTATTTCTTGGCTTTCTTGTCGCCAGGGTGACCCTTGAACGTACGGGTCAGGGCGAACTCGCCGAGCTTGTGGCCGACCATCTGGTCCTGGATGTACACGGGCACGTGCTGCTTGCCGTTGTGCACAGCAATGGTCAGGCCGATGAACTCAGGCAGGATGGTCGAGCGACGCGACCAGGTCTTGACGGGCTTCTTGTCCTTGGTGGACACAGCCTTCTCAACCTTGGCCAGCAGGTGGTGATCCACGAAGGGACCCTTTTTCAGAGAACGAGCCATTTCAGCCTACCTCTTACTTCTTGCGACGCGAAACGATGAACGTCTGCGTGCGCTTGTTGTTGCGGGTGCGGTAGCCCTTCGTCATCGTGTTCCACGGCGACACAGGGACCTGACCTTCACCAGTACGGCCCTCACCACCACCGTGCGGGTGGTCGACAGGGTTCATGGCCACGCCACGGACGGTCGGGCGGATGCCCTTCCAGCGGATGGCGCCGGCCTTGCCGTATTGCCGCAGGCTGTGCTCTTCGTTGCTCACTTCACCCAGGGTGGCGCGGCATTCGATGTGCACCTTGCGGACTTCACCCGAGCGCAGACGGATCTGGGCGTAGGTGCCTTCGCGGGCCATCAGGACTGCCGAGGTGCCAGCCGAACGAGCGATCTGACCGCCCTTGCCAGGCAGCAGCTCGATGTTGTGGATGGTCGAACCCACGGGGATGTTGCGGATGGGCAGCGTGTTGCCGGCCTTGATCGGGGCTTCCGAGCCGCTGATCACGGTGGCGCCAGCTTCCAGGCCACGGGGAGCGATGATGTAACGACGCTCGCCGTCGGCATAGCACACCAGAGCGATGTGGGCCGTGCGGTTCGGGTCGTACTCGATGCGTTCCACCTTCGCGGGGATGCCATCCTTGTTGCGCACGAAGTCGACCACGCGGTAGTGGTGCTTGTGACCACCGCCCTTGTGGCGCATCGTGATGCGACCGTTGTTGTTGCGGCCGGCATTCTGCTTCTGGGGTTCCAGCAGCGAAGCTTCCGGCTTGCCCTTGTGGAGGTGCTTGTGCACCACCTTCACCACGCCACGACGGCCGGGCGAGGTCGGTTTGACTTTGACGACAGCCATGATTTAAGCAGCCTCCCCAGAGAAGTTCAGCTCTTGACCGTCCTTCAGGCACACAAAGGCCTTCTTGGCGTGGTCACGACGGCCGATGCGGCCACCGAAGCGCTTGGTCTTGCCCTTCTGGTTCAGGACTTGCACCGACTTCACTTCGACCTTGAACAGCAGCTCGACGGCGGCCTTGATCTCGGGCTTGGTGGCGTCGCGCAGCACCTTGAACAGCACTTGGCCCTTTTCAGCAGCGTTGGTGGCCTTCTCCGACACGATCGGAGAGACCAGCACCTGCATCAGGCGGCCTTCATCAAATTTCAGAGTGCTCATGCGAACATCTCCTGCAGCTTGGCGATCGCGCCCTTGGTCACCAGGACCTTCTTGTAGAAGACCAGCGACAGGGGATCGGCGTAACGGGGCTCAACCACCAGCACGTTCGGGAGGTTGCGCGAGGCCAGCGCCAGGTTGTCGTCGACGTTGTCGGCGATCACCAGCACGTGGTCCAGGTTCAGGGCCTTCAGCTTGGCAGCCAGCAGCTTGGTCTTGGGGGCTTCGATCGAGATCGAGTCCACCACGGCCAGGCGGCCTTCACGGGCCAGTTGCGAGAAGATGGCGGCCATGCCGGCGCGGTACATCTTCTTGTTGACCTTGTGGGTGAAGTTTTCGTCCGGGCTGTTCGGGAAAATCCGACCACCCCCACGCCACAGCGGCGAGGACGACATACCGGCACGAGCGCGGCCCGTACCCTTTTGACGCCACGGCTTCTTCGTGGTGTGCTTGACCGTTTCACGGTCCTTTTGAGCACGGGTGCCTTGGCGGGCGTTGGCCTGATAGGCCACCACGACCTGGTGCACCAGGGCTTCGTTGTATTCGCGACCGAACACGACGTCAGAGGCTTCCACCTTGGAGGTGGCCTGACCTTGTTCGTTCAGGAGCTCGAGCTGCGCCATCAGTTGGCTCCTTTCTTGAGCTTGACCTTCACGGCCGGACGCACGGTGACGAAGCCACCCTTGGCGCCGGGCACAGCACCCTTGACCAGCAGCAGTTGACGGGCTTCGTCAACGCGCACGATGTCGAGGTTCTGCGTGGTCACGGTCTCGTCACCCATGTGACCAGACATGCGCTTGCCGGGGAACACGCGGCCAGGATCCTGGGCCATCGAGATGGAGCCCGGGACGTTGTGCGAACGCGAGTTACCGTGCGAGGCGCGCTGCGAACCGAAGTTGTGGCGCTTGATGGTGCCCGTGAAGCCCTTACCGATCGAGGTGCCCTGCACGTCGACCAGTTGGCCGGCGGCGAACAGCGCGGCGGGGGCGATGGTGGCGCCAGCCTTGTACTCGGCAGCGACTTCGGGGGCGACGCGGAATTCCTTGACGAATTCACCGGCTTCTACGCCAGCCTTGGCCAGGTGACCGGCTTCAGGCTTGGTCACACGCGATGCCTTGCGGGCACCGAACACCACCTGGAGGGCGGTGTAGCCGTCGGTCTCAACGGTTTTGACCTGAGCCACGCGGTTGTTGGACACGTCCAGCACCGTCACGGGCACGGCGTCGCCGTCGTCCGTGTAGATGCGCATCATGCCCACCTTGCGGCCCAGCAATCCGAGGCGATTGCTAAGACTCATGGTTTTTCTCCAGCCCCACATGGGGGCCTTTTACACATACCCGACAACGATTGGCCGGGCTGACTGGGGTGGTGACCGTCGCCGGTCACCCTCGAATTTCCACTTCTGGCTGGCCGCGCCACCGCCGAAAGACGGCAAGGCGCAACCCGCCCATTGCGGGAAAGCCTGCGATGATAGCAAACGCTGATTTTTTGTGCAAGCGCTGGGGTCGTCAGCACCCCGAAGCAAAAGAGGCCTCACGAGGAGGCCTCTTTCTCGAGTGCGCCAGCGACCTCGGGTCACCGGCGCCACAGCCACATCACTGCAGCTTGATCTCGACGTCCACGCCAGCGGGCAGGTCCAGTTTCATCAGGGCGTCAACCGTCTTGTCGGTCGGGTCGACGATGTCCATCAGACGCTGGTGGGTGCGGATCTCGAACTGGTCGCGCGACGTCTTGTTGACGTGCGGCGAACGCAGGATGTCGAAACGCTGCAGGCGGGTCGGCAGGGGCACGGGGCCCTTGACGATGGCGCCGGTGCGCTTGGCGGTGTCGACGATCTCGGCCGCGGAGGCATCGATCAGCTTGTAGTCGAAGGCC
>JAJUHM010000382.1 GCA_029279925.1 Aquabacterium olei | reverse complement strand
CGGGCGCTTTCGGGGGGGCGGGCGAGCGGCCCCGGTTGTTGCCGCGCAGATAGCGGTTGCGGATATCGCGGCCGTCACGGCCGCTGCCCGTGTGGCCCAGGGGCGGCAGGTAGCGCGACAGCTCTTCCAGCGCGCGCTGGTACACGTCGCGCTTGAACTCGATCACCAGATCCAGCGGCACCCAGTAGTCGTTCCAGCGCCAGGCGTCGAATTCGGGGTGATCGGTGGCGCGCAGGTTCAGGTTCCAGTCGCCGCTGACCAGGCGCAGCAGAAACCAGATCTGCTTCTGTCCCCTGTAGTGACCGCGGGCGTCACGGCGGATATAGCGGTCCGGCACCTCGTAGCGCAACCAGTCCCGTGTGCGGGCGATGATCGCCACATGCTCCGGGCGCAGACCGATCTCCTCGTGCAGCTCCCGGTACATCGCCTGCTCCGGCGTCTCGCCGTGCTTGATGCCGCCCTGCGGGAACTGCCAGGAATGCGTGCGGAGCCGCTTGCCCCAGAACACCTGGTTGCGCGAGTTCAGCAAGACGATGCCGACGTTGGGCCTGAAGCCTTCCCGGTCGAGCATAATCAACTCCGAATTTTCAACTGGTTTCATTATTGCATCACCTGACCGCTTCGCCTAGTGCGATCGTCAAGCCCCTGTTTCCGGTGCAATCCCTGAACCCGATCCGTTCGCCCATGAAAGCCTCCCAGTTCTTCATCTCCACCCTCAAGGAAGCCCCTGCCGACGCCGAGATCGTCAGCCACAAGCTGATGATGCGCGCCGGCCTGATCCGCAAGCTGGGCGCCGGCCTGTACAACTACATGCCGATGGGCCTGCGCGTCATCAAGAAGGTGGAAGGCATCATCCGCGAAGAGCTGAACAAGGCCGGCTGCGTCGAGCTGCTGATGCCCGTGGTGCAGCCTGCCGAGTTGTGGCAGGAAACGGGTCGCTTCGAGAAAATGGGCGACGAGCTGCTGCGTTTCAAGGATCGCCATGACCGTGATTTCGTGATTCAGCCGACCGCGGAAGAGGTGATCACCGACATCGCCCGCCAGGAGCTGCGCAGCTACCGGGCGCTGCCGAAGAACTTCTACCAGATCCAGACCAAGTTCCGTGACGAGCGCCGTCCGCGCTTCGGCATCATGCGCGGCCGCGAGTTCACGATGAAGGATGCCTATTCCTTCGACCGTGACGTCGAAAGCGCTGGCAAGACCTATGACGGCATGTACGCCGCCTACACGCGCATCTTCGAGCGCCTGGGCCTGCGGTTCCGCGCCGTGGCCGCCGACACGGGCGCCATCGGGGGCGACCGCTCGCACGAGTTCCAGGTGATCGCCGACACCGGTGAGGACGCCATCGTCTACTGCCCCACCAGCGACTACGCCGCCAACATCGAGCTGGCCGAGGCGGTGTCGCTGCTGGCTGCGCGGGCTGCGGCCGCCGAACCGTGCGAGAAGGTCGCTACGCCGGGCAAGAGCACCTGTGCCGACGTGGCCGAGCTGCTGGGCCTGCCGCTGTCGCGCACCGTGAAGTCGCTGGTGCTGGCCACAGACCAGACGAACGAAGCCGGCGAGATCGTCGGCTCGACCGTGTGGCTGCTGCTGGTGCGCGGCGACCATGACCTCAACGAAGTGAAGGCCGGCAAGATCGAGCTGCCTGACGGCTCCGGCCTGAAGGCGGGCTTCCGCTTCGCCACCGAAAAGGAAATCGTCGAGCATTTCGGTTGCAAGCCGGGCTATCTGGGGCCCATCGGCCTGAAGCAGCCGGTCAAGGTGATCGCCGACCGCACCGTGGCCAACATGGCCGACTGGGTGTGCGGGGCCAACGAAGAGGGCTTCCACATCCGTGGCGTGAACTGGGGTCGCGACCTGCCCGAGCCCGATCTGGTGGCCGACATCCGCAACGTCGTCGAAGGCGATCCGTCGCCGGACGGCCAGGGCGTGCTGGCCATCCAGCGCGGCATCGAGGTGGGTCACGTGTTCTACCTGGGCACGAAGTACTCCAAGGCCATGGACGCGACCTTCCTGGATGTGGACGGCAAGCCCAAGCACTTCGAGATGGGCTGCTACGGCATCGGCGTCACGCGGATTCTGGGTGCGGCCATCGAGCAGAAGCATGACGACCGCGGCATCATCTGGCCGGACGCGATCGCGCCCTTCACCGTGGTGATCTGCCCGGTGGGCTACGACCGCTCGGAAGACGTGAAGAAGGCCGCCGATGCGCTGTACGCAGACCTGGTGGCCCAGGGCGTCGACGTGATCCTGGACGACCGTGGCGAGCGCCCCGGCGCGATGTTCGCCGACTGGGAACTGATCGGCGTGCCGCACCGCGTGGTGTTCGGCGACAAGGGCCTGAAGGACGGCGTGGCCGAGTACCAGGGCCGTGCCGACGCCGCGGCCACCAAGCTGCCGGTGGCCGAGGTGCTGCCGACGCTGCTGGCCCGTCTGTCGGCCTGACCGGCGGGCGCAAGGGGCGTGTCGCCGCCCCTTCCGCCTGGCCGATGTATCACCCCGAAACAGGCGGTCAGGGCGGTCAGATGCCACGATCGCCTGTCACCGAGTTCCAGTACAGTTCGCGCCATGTCGCGCTGGTTTGCCCGTTGTCTGTCCCTGTCGTCCCTGGTCTGTGTGCTGGGCATGAGCCCCTCGGGGGCCAGGGCGGGCGCACAGGTCGAAGAGCCGCTGGCCGATTCGGTGCGCACCGCGCTGTCGATGGCCGTGGGCAACGGTGCGCCGCCGCAGCTGGTGTTTGCCGACGCCGCTCAGAAGCAGGCGTGCGAGCGCTGGGCCTTGGCCCTCGAGAGCAAGCTGCGCAAGCGCAAGCCCGATGAACTGGTGCGCCGTGAGTTTTTGCAGACGGTGTGCTACGAGGCCAAGCGGGCGGGGCTGGAGCCCACCCTGGTCCTCGGCCTGATCCAGGTGGAGAGCGGCTTTCGCAAGTACGCGATCTCGTCGGTGGGCGCGCGGGGCTACATGCAGGTCATGCCCTTCTGGGCGCGTCTGATCGGCAATGGCGATGCGGGCGCCCTGTTTCACATGCAGACCAACCTGCGCTTCGGCTGCGTGATCCTGCGCCACTACCTCGACCGCGAAAAGGGCGACCTCTTCATGGCACTGGGGCGCTACAACGGCAGCCGCGGCCGTGCCGAGTACCCGAACATGGTGAGCGCTGCGCGGCGCAGCTGGCAGGTGCCGGGTGCCGACGCGGCCATCCAGATGGCTGATGCCGGGGCCTTGCATCACCCGGCTGGCCGCTGAGGCGGGCCGCCTGACGAGGGCCCGGTCGAGGGGCCGCGCGGGTCAGAGGCCTTGCCACTCCTGGGGGCGCGCTTGCGCCACCTGCAGCACGGCCAGCACGCGTTCCACGGTGTCGTCGATGAGTTCGTCGATCGAGGCGGGGCGATGGTAGAAGGCCGGCAGCGGGGGGAACACGATGCCCCCCATTTCCGTCACGGCCGTCATGTTGCGCAGGTGCGCAAGGTTGAAGGGCGTTTCGCGCACCATCAGCACCAGGCGGCGACGCTCTTTCAGCGTCACGTCGGCCGCCCGGGTGAGCAGGTTGTCGCCCAGGCCATGGGCCACGGCCGCCAGCGTCTTCATCGAGCAGGGTGCGATCACCATCGCATCGGTGGTGAAGCTGCCGCTGGCGATGCAGGCACCCACATCTCCCGGCGCGTGAGCCTGG
>JAJUHM010000381.1 GCA_029279925.1 Aquabacterium olei | reverse complement strand
TTGGTGGAGCCGCCCAGCGCCATGACGAGCACCATGGCGTTCTCGAAAGCGGCGCGCGTCATGATATCGCGCGGTTTCAGGTCGATCTCGAGCAGGTGCCGGATGGCGGCGCCGGCGCGCCGGCACTCCTCGATTTTTCCCGCCTGATGGATGTCTTCGACAAGCACAAGGTCAGCTTCGTATCAGTCACGCAGCAGTTCAACACGACCCACTCCATGGGGCGGCTGACCCTGAACATCCTCCTTTCCTTTGCCCAATTCGAACGCGAGATCATCGTCGAGCGCACCAAGGATAAGGTTTACGCAGCACGCCGAAAAGGGAAATGGACTGGAGGCATGCCCGTCTTAGGGTACGATGTGGCCCCTGAAGGTGGGAGGCTGCTGGTCAACGAGGAAGAGGCTGAACAGGTTCGAGGTATCTTCCAGATTTACCTCGACAAGCAAAGCCTCATTGCCACCATCAAAGAGCTTGAAGATCGCGGATGGGCGACCAAGCGCTGGAAGACTCGCAGCGGGCACGAGCGCGGCGGCAAAGCGTTCAAGCTCAATTCCCTGCATCGGCTACTGACCAATCCGATTTTCACATGGCAGGTCGTCTTTCAAGGAGCTGTCTACGAAGGTGAGCACAAGCCCATTGTAGACCTGAACACATGGCAGGCGACCCAGCGGACCCTGCACAGCAACTTCCGCCATCGCGGTCCCCTCGGTCGCAACCGATACGGCGCGCTGCTGCGAGGCCTGCTCTACTGCTCCGCATGCGGCACTGCGATGATTCACACCTGCTCCAAACGCGACACCAAGACCTACCGCTACTACGTCTGCCTAACAGCACAGCAGCGGGGGTGGCACCAGTGCCCAAGCAAGTCGCTCAACGCGCATGACATCGAAACAGCGGTCGTCGAGCACATCAAGGGCATAGGGCTCAACCCTGCTATCATTTCGGCAGTTACCAACAAGGCGACAGAGAAGGCGCAACGCAATATCATGGCCCTTGAGGCGGAGCATCTGGCTTGCGAGCGTGAGATCAAAAAGCTGACGAACGAGATTCGCAAATTGACGGAGCAGCCCATCAAGGATGCCCGCGACCCAGCCTTGGCGAAGCTGGCAGAGGCCCAGCAAGCCCTCATGGAAAAGGAACAAAGGATGACATTGGTGAAGGAGGAGGTGCGGAGCATTCAGCATGGCCTCACCAGTCACGACGAGGTGGGGAAGACACTGCAGCAGTTCGAGCCACTCTGGGGCACCCTAACCACTCAGGAGAAGATCAAAATCATAAGGCTGCTTGTTGAACGTGTCGGCTTTGACGGTCGCGACAACTCAGTCACGGTCACCTTCCGCAGCCAGGACATCAAGGAACTCTGCAGCGGCCAAGCCGCTGGCAGATAAGGAGCACGCCATGACCAGCGAACCGCTGCAGGTTACCTTCACACTCCCCAACCGCACTCGCGCAACAGAAAGACCAAAAGCTCCAGAGCCAAAGCCTCGCCCCGCCATTGAAGGGAGCATCCCTAGGTTGTCGCGGGTCATGGCCTTGGCCATTACCTTCAATGACCTCATCGCCTGCGGCAAAGCGCAGGATCTGGCCGATCTCGCACGGCTGGGCATGGTCACAAGGGCCCGCATTACCCAGATCATGGACCTGACCATGCTCGCACCGGACATACAAGAAGAAGTCCTGCACCTGCCGCGCGTTACCAAAGGGCGGCCGCCGATCACGGAACTCAAGGTTCGGTCGATTGCGAAGCTTCTATACTGGCCACAGCAGCGGGAGGCGTGGCAAGCCTTAAAAAGGACTGGTACCGTGGTCACCCAACACATATAGCCCCCGTGAAAACCATACGGTGTCACGGGGGCAACATACCATCTTCGGTGTTCCGCTGCAGACTAGAAGGAAAAGACTTTCGCGTCTTCGGCCAGATCAATCAAAGTCACGCCCGTGCTAATGGCAAATCCACCAGGCAGATCGTCTTCCCCGATCATTCTAGTTGCTGCGCAGGGCTTGCAGACAAGAATCTTACCTTTCTCCTGCAGTACCTTTAAGTACGGCAGAAGTTCATCACCTGTCGGACACTTCACACGCTCAGCCATCCCCAAGTTGGCAAAGTAAACAGCGTCATCCACGAGGAACACTGTTACCTCATGCCCCTTTTCCGCTGCAATCTTAGCAAACTGAAAACAGCGAACGGCACGGGTTGGATCTTCGGGCCCACGGGACAGGACAAATAAGAATTTACGCATCGACAACTCTCCAGCCTCCAAGGCGTTACTAATAAAAAAACGATGACAATTGATACGATCCACCTTTACCCAACACACGAAAAGCATTGCACATATCTATACGCCACTTGCAGCACACTATCAATTAATGATATGAGCACTCACAAAAGAATTGTCAGAAAAGACGACGTGATCGCATTTGCCCCTTGAATCCACAGGAGTGATTCATGGCTACACTCAAATTCAAGCACTTCTCTCAGGTGGACGACCTTAAAGCGATCCACCGCCATTCACTTGTTGCCTTTCTCAAACCCCACGAAGCATTCTTTACGGCCAAGGGTCTGACTCTGCCCACAGAAAGCTCACAAGACTTCGACTACCAGACACTTACAAGCCTTTTCATTTCTACTGATGATTTACCCCAGGATCTGATTGAAGCGCTTTATCAAGTCAATGAGATGGCAACCCATGAAGGGATGCAGGATATTTTAGAACGTTGTGATGATGCAGGAATAAAACTCGCCCTTGAAGTGGATCCAGCACCAACGGATGTTGCAGTACAAGCTTGGCTTCAGGCTCCCGAAATATTCGAAAGAGCGCACAACGAATACCAACTAGACAGGCCGCGCAGCTTCGAAAGTTTCTTCAATCCAGACATCCAAAACATCCCTCCGATCAAAGTTCCATCCGCCGACAAGCTAAAAAGCATGGAAAGCGCGCTTATGGAATGGTTCTCCCAGAAACAATGTGGCAAAACGGTCACAATCCTGTCCTTCGAACGCGATGACGGCCTCTGGTTCCTCGTTCGACGGGGCGAGCCCATCAAACGCCAAGGGGCGGTGCTGGACGGCAAGTCGAGCAGCGTTGTCTACCGCCCAGAAAAACATGACGTCATGGTGTACACACCGGCTCTGGCAGAGCTTCGCATCAGCCACGTGGCCAAAAAGGAGCGCGAGCTTTATCTTCGCGTATTCGGCAAGCATCTGTTCGAAAATGACCAGTTCTTTTCCGAGCGAGGCAAATACACCTTGGACCCCCTCCGCAGAGACGGCGAGGACGCCCTTGTTTGCTCCGACATCGAAGGGCTGGACGAAATCGTGCTCCAGGAAGTCCGCATCAAATGGGGTGGGCAACACAAGGAATTCGAAACCCGGCGTGCCGAGGACCTCTTCGCCGCCTATAAGGCCAGGGAAAAGGAATTGCCGAGACACGCTCCGCTTGTTCTGGCCAAGTTCAGAGTCACCTTCACCAATACGAAAAAGACGAGGGTATTGGTCATCTATCCGCCCAACAAGATCAACATCAAGCGCCACGACGACAGCACCGTGCTGGACGCCTGGATGGCCAAACGTGGCTTCATCATGAACCAGACATCCGAGGAGGACGTCGAGAACGATGTCAGCGTGGCGTGCTCTTGAGGAGGTTTCCGGCCTCGCTTTGGCCGCGATGGACTGGCGAC
>JAJUHM010000380.1 GCA_029279925.1 Aquabacterium olei | reverse complement strand
GCGCGTGGCGACAGGCCCTGGTCGATCACGACATGGCCGTGACCCTGATCGAAAGCGGCGCGTGGCTCACCATCGCAGGCGACGAGATGGCCCTGAGCCGCCTGCCACGGGGGCGCTGGATCGGGGGCACCATTCCTTACTTCATGGGGCAGGAAGGCGGCCAGACCAGCCGAACCGAGTTGTTCGTGACCGTGCTCGACCAGTTTGCCGGGCACGAGCCGCATGTGGCCCTTCACGATGTGGACAGCCTGTCCCGGATCTGCGTGGAAGCGCCGGACAATGGCTTTTCGCTCTTGATCCTCCCGGCGTTCTCGGCCGTGCACAGCGCCTATGCGCAGCATGCGCCGGCTTACGAGGACATGTACCTGAAGCCGGTGGTCGGTTGGGTCGCTGGCGTGCACCTGGACGACATGGGGCAGCGGCGTGCCAAGGTGGTCGACGGGACCACGGGCCGCCTGTACGAAGACCGGGCGGTGGTGCTGCATGTGCCCTTGCCGGACAGCCTGGTGGCCGATGTGCGCATCGTCAACCTGTTCCAGCAGGGCGCGGGACCGACGATCCGCTTCGATCAGGATGGCTTCGACGTGGCGGACTGCCTGATCGACGGCGTGCGGACGCCATTGGCGAGCTACCTGCACGAGCGCGGGCACGACACCCGGCTGCCCCTGGTGGCCGATTGCAACGGGGCTGCCGTCAATGTGAGCTTCCGCTGGGTCGATCCCCAGCGCGGTCGTGTGGCTTTTTACGGGCCGGTGTTCAGCGGCGTGGACTATCGGCTGGCCCAGCCCTTTGCGGGGCGCTATGACGAGGCCTTCGCGCAGGCAGGGGCCGATCTGCCCGAGGCCCAGTTCTCGTGCAACTGCATCCTCAACTACCTGTATGGCGAGCTGGAAGGCCGCCGAACCGGCGAGGCCATCGGACCCATGACCTTCGGTGAAGTGGCGTATCAGCTGCTCAACCAGACCATGGTGCAGCTGACGCTGAGCCTGCGCTGATCCCGTTCCTCTTCTGGCTCATGTGATGAGCCATTTGCGGCCCGCTCCTTCCGGACGGGCCGCTTTTCTTTGGTGCCCTTCGCGTCACGGGCCGGTGCCCGCTGGAAATCCCTGCCAGCGTTTTCCCTATTTTGTTCTGCTGTGCAGAAATGTGTTCTGTGTTTGCGTTGACTCGGTGCGGTGTGGGGAACAAACTGGACTGCATATCGGCACGGTGTTCACTATTGCCGCAACGCGAACCAAGGAGCGCATCTTGGAGCTGTTCTTTCAGCAACTGCTCAATGGCCTGACGATCGGCGGCGTCTACAGCCTTGTCGCACTGGGCCTGACGCTGGTCTACGGGATCCTGCATGTGCCGAACTTCGCCCACGGCGCGTTCTACATGGCCGGGGCCTACGTGGCCTTCTACCTGATGGGGTCGCTGGGCCTGAACTACTGGCTGGCCATGGCCGGCTCGGCGGTGGCCGTGGCCGTGCTGTCGATGCTGGCAGAGCGGCTGGTGTTCAACCCGCTGCGCAATGCGCCCCCGCTGCACGACATGATTGCCGCCATCGGCATCCTGCTGTTTCTCGAGGCCGGCGCCCAGGCACTGTGGGGCGCCGACTTCCACCGCATGAGCAGCCCTTATGGGCAGTTGGTGGAGGTGTTCGGGCTCACGGTGGCGCTGCAGCGTCTGCTGATCCTGGCCGGGGCGGTCTTGCTGGTCGTGCTGCTGCACCTGTTCCTCACGCGCACCACGACGGGCGCCACCATCGTCGCGATGGCGCAGAACCGCGATGGCGCCGCGCTCGTCGGCATCGACGCCACGCGGGTCACGCTGATGGTGTTTGCCATTTCCGGCGCGCTGGCGGCGGTGGCCGCGGTGCTGTATGCGCCGATCAACCTGGTCTACCCGGCCATGGGGCATCTGGTCATCACCAAGGCCTTCGTGATCATCATCCTCGGCGGCATGGGCAGCTTTCCCGGTGCCATCGTGGGCGGTCTGATCATTGGCCTGGCCGAGGCCTTCGGCGGCTTCTACTTCTCGACCGACTACAAGGACCTGATTGCCTTCGTGCTGCTGGTGCTGATCCTGTCGGTCCGCCCCCAAGGTCTGTTCTCGAAAGGTGCGCACTGACATGACGCTGCTGCAAGGCAAGGCGGGCTGGGGCCTGCTCATCGCGCTGGCCCTCGTGTTCCCCTACGTGGTGCCCAACAACTACTTCCTGTCGGTGATGACGCTGTCGTACATCTTCGCGATCGCGGCACTCGGGCTCAACCTCATCACCGGCTACACGGGCCAATTCAACCTGGCGCACGGCGGGTTCATGGCGATCGGCGCCTATGCGGTCGGCCTGCTCACCACCGATTACCAATGGGGATTCTGGTGGGCGTTTGCCGCCGCCGGCGCCTTGTGCGGGGTGCTGGGTTGGCTGACCGGCATGCTGTCGTTGCGCATGACGGGCCATGTGTTCTCGATCTTCACGCTGTGTGTGGGCTACATCATCTATCTGCTGATCGAGAAGTGGGAGGCCGTGACCCACGGCGCGGTCGGTGTGATGGGCATTCCCGCGCCGGCGCATCCTTTCGGTGGCGAGGTCGACACGCCCATCGGCCAGTACTACCTGATGCTGGGCTTTCTGGTGCTGGGGGCCGTGGTGATGCAGCGCATCGTTCGGTCGATTCTGGGGCGCAGCTTCATGGCGGTGCGCAATGGCGAGGCCCTGGCCGAGGCGCTGGGCATCCCGCTGATGCGCACCAAGCGGCTGGCCTTCGTGCTGTCGGTGATCTACGCCGGGTTGGCGGGCGGCCTGTATGCCGGGCACGTGCGCTTTCTCGGTCCGGAACTGGCGGCCACCCACCACACCTTCGAGCTGGTGATGTTCATGCTGGTGGGCGGCATCGGCACGCTGTTCGGGCCGATCCTGGGCTCGGTGCTGGTGCCGTGGCTGACCCAGTCGCTGCAGTTCCTGCAGGACTACCGCATGGTCGTCTTCGGCCCGCTGCTCATCGTGCTGCTCATCTTCCTGCCGCACGGCATCGTGGGCACCTGGCTGCATCGCCAGGCGCGCCGTGAGGCGGCGAAACGTGCACAGGCTGCGCCCCCGGCCCCCCCTGTGTCCGCCCCCCGAACCGGAGCCCGCCATGCTTGAAATCCGCAACCTCACCAAGCGGTTCGGTGGCCTCACGGCCGTGAACGATGTGTCGGCCACGTTCGAGGCGGGCCGCATCAACGCCATCATCGGCCCCAACGGGGCGGGCAAGACGACGTTCTTCAACCTGATCGCCGGCACGCATGCGCCATCGGCCGGGCAGATCATCGTGAAGGGCGAGGACGTGACCGGCATGCGTGCGGACCAGATCGCGCGGCTGGGCGTGGCGCGCACCTTTCAGGCCACCACGCTGTTCGACCAGGCCAGCGTGCTGGACAACCTCATCGTGGGCCACCGGCTGCGCACGCGGTCGGGCCTGTGGGACGTCATCCTCAACACGGCGCTGCTGCAGCGCGAGGAGCGGCTGTGCCGCGAGAAGGCCGAAGCCGCACTCGAGTTCGTGGGGCTGAACCGCGTGGCGCACCAGCTGGCGGGCGACATCACGCAGGAAGAGCGCAAGCGTGTGGCCTTTGCGCTGGCGCTGGCCACCGAGCCCGATCTGCTGTTGCTGGACGAGCCGGCCGGCGGCGTGAACCCGGAGGAAACACTGG
>JAJUHM010000379.1 GCA_029279925.1 Aquabacterium olei | reverse complement strand
CCACCTCTCAGTTGCTGACCACCGGCGTCGATGCCGAGATGGTCAAGAACGTGGTGCTGGCCCGGGTCGTGGGCTCGCGCGCCGAGTTCAAGCAGATCGTCGGGCGCGGCACGCGGCTGAAGCTCGACTACGGCAAGGAATACTTCAACATCATCGACTTCACCGGCACGGCAACCCGCCACTTTGCCGACCCGGACTTTGACGGTGAACCTGCGCTGATCGAGGAAGTGACGGTCGATGAGGTGGGCGAACAGGTCAGCGTCACGCAGACGGCTCCGGAAACGCCACCAGAAGCCCCACCTGTGGAGTACGAGATTCCTGAAGAACAGATCGGCTCGGACGCAAGCGGCGTGCTCATCAACGAACCGCCGCCCGAGCCGCGCAAGTTCTACATCGACGGTGGCGAAGTCGAAGTCATCGGCCACCTGGTGTACGACCTGGACACCGACGGCAAGAAGCTGCAGGTGGTGAAGTACACCGAATACTCAGGCCGCGCCGTGCGCACCCTGTACCCCACCCGCGAGGCCCTGCAATTGGCCTGGGCCGACCCCGATACGCGCAGCGAGGTGCTGCGCGAGCTGACCGAGCGCGGCATCAGCTTCGAGGAGCTGGCCGCCAGCAGCGGTCAGCCCGATGCCGACCCCTTCGATCTGTTGTGCCATCTGGCCTGGAACGCACCGCTGCTCACGCGCCGCCAGCGCGCGGAAAGCGCGCGTCGCCGGGCGCAGGACCTGTTCGGCCAGTACGGTGACACGGCGCGCGAGATCCTCGCGCTGCTGCTGGAACGCTACGTCGAGCGCGGCATCCTGCAGTTCAGCGCGCTGTCGGAGCTGATGAAGGTCCAGCCCTTCGACCGCTACGGCAGCCCCGCCGAGATCGCCACCCGCCACTTCGGTGGCGTGCGAGGCATGAAGGACGCCGTCTCCCGGCTGCAGAGCGCGCTCTACCAATAACGACAAGACCCACGAGAACCCGAACCGATGCCCCGTTCCAAACGTTCAGCGGCTACTGAAACCACCGGCGACGCCCCCGTCGAAAGGAAGCCCCGCGCCGCGCGCAAAGCCAAGACGCCACTCACCACCCGCGAGAACCTGTCGGCACTCATCAGCACCGCCCGCCAGATCCTGCGCAAGGACAAGGGGCTCAACGGCGACGTGGATCGCCTGCCGCTGCTCACCTGGGTGATGTTCCTCAAGTTCCTCGACGACCTCGAGGCCGTCCACGAGCAGGAGGCCGAACTCGACGGCAAGCGCTACCAGCCCATCATCGAGGCACCATACCGCTGGCGCGACTGGGCCGCGCGTGAGGACGGCCTGACCGGCGACGAGCTGCTGGCCTTCATCAACCAGGATGAAACCCGCCGCGCCGATGGCTCGCGCGGCGCGGGCTTGTTCGCCTACCTGCGCGGCCTGGCCGGCAGCGGCGAGAAGGGCAGCCAGCGCGAAGTCATTGCCAACGTGTTCAAGGGCGTGCAGAACCGCATGGTCAGCGGCTATCTGCTGCGCGACATCGTCAACAAGATCAACGGCATTCACTTCAGCAGCAGCGAGGAGATCCACACCCTCTCGCACCTGTACGAATCGATGCTGCGCGAGATGCGCGACGCCGCAGGCGATGCCGGCGAGTTCTACACCCCGCGCCCGGTGGTGCGCTTCATGGTGCAGGTGACCGACCCGCGCCTGGGCGAGACCGTGCTCGACCCCGCCTGCGGCACCGGTGGATTCCTGGTCGAGGCCTACGACCACCTCGCCCCGCAGGTGACCACGCCCGAACAACGCCGCACCCTGCAGCGCGACACCCTCTACGGCCAGGAAGCGAAGCCTCTGCCCTACATGCTGGCGCAGATGAACCTGCTGTTGCATGGCCTGGAAGCCCCGCAGATCGCCTACGGCAACACGCTGGACCGCCGCGTCAACGAGATCGGCCACAGCGAACGCGTGGACGTGATCCTCACCAACCCACCCTTCGGCGGCGAAGAGGAGGTTGGCATCAAGGCTAACTTCCCGCCCAACATGCAGACGGCCGAAACGGCGCTGCTCTTCCTGCAGTACATCATGCGCAAGCTGCGCGTGGCGGGCGCGTCGGTGCCGGGTGGCAAAACCGCCCAACGGGGTGGCCGCGCCGCCGTGGTCGTGCCCAACGGCACCCTGTTCGGCGATGGCGTGTGCGCCGTCATCAAGGAAGAGCTGCTCAAGGAGTTCCGCCTGCACACCATCGTCCGTCTGCCGCAGGGCGTATTCGCGCCATACACCGACATTCCGGCCAACCTGCTGTTCTTCGAGCGCGGCGGCCCCACCGACACGATCTGGTACTACGAGCTGCCCTTGCCCGAAGGGCGCAAGAAGTACAGCAAGACGGCGCCCCTGCAGTTCGAGGAGTTCGCGCCAGTCCTGGCCTGGTGGAACGCCCGCGAGGAAGGTCCGCAAGCCTGGAAGGTGGACTTCGCCGCCAGGCGCGCCGCCGCCTTGGAGGCCGCCACGCCGCACTGGCAGCGAGCCGAAGCCGAGCGCAACGCGGCGCTCTCACTGGGCAAGCCGATTCGCGAGCTGGAGCAGGCCGCACAGGCCGCGGCCAACGGCGACAAGGCCGCGCTGCAGGACAAGCTGCGCGCGCTGAAAACTGAGCAGCAGGCCCACGAACAGGCCGCGAAGGCAGCCCAGACCGAGGGCGATGCTCTGTACTGGCCCATCTACAACCTGGACCTCAAGAACCCGAACGCCAAGGTCGGGCTGGAACATGCCGATCCGAAAGAACTGATCGCCTCGATGCGCAGCCACGAGGCCGAGGTGATGCGGCTGCTGGGTGAAATCGAGGCGCTGGTGGGCGCGGTGGGTGGCGAATGAAGGCGTGGCCGGTTGTTTCGCTGGGTTCGGTTCTCCGCAAGCACATTGACGCTGTCCCGAGTGCTCAGCTCGGCAATGTAAATCTGGCTGGTGTTTACGGGTTCGGCCGAGGACTGTTCAAGCGCGGGCCAATCTCGCCTTCGGAAACCACCTACAAGTGCTTCCATCGTCTGAATGCGGGCGACTTCGTGATCAGTTCACCCAAGGCGTGGGAAGGAGCCGTCTCGCGAGTGCCGGAAGAGTTCGACGGCTGGTTTCTCTCGCCAGTGTTCCCGACCTTTCGTTCGGACACAGACAAGCTCGACACACGCTTCCTCGACTGGTACTGCAAGCGCGAAGCTGTTTGGCGGCAGTTGCAGGCGAAGGCCAAAGGCATGGGTGCTCGGCGCGAATCCGTGAGCCCAGATCAGTTCTTGAGCATCGAGATCCCACTTCCACCCCTGGCCATACAGCAGGACATCGTCGCCCGCCTCGACGCGCTGGCTGAGAAGACGCGGGAGGTCGAGGCGCATCTGGATGCGGTCGAGCGCAACGCCGAGCGCTTGGTCCGGGCATACATCTTTCACCCGCCAGGCGAACAGCCGACAAAGCGCCCAATGTCAGAGCTGGTATCACAGCGTCAGCCAGATGTGATGGTCGATGGAACTGTTCAATATCGTTTTGCCGGCGTGTATTCGTTCGGGCGCGGCGTTTTCCCCAGCGCCGTCAAGACAGGTGGCGAGATTGCCTACGAACGGCTGTCGACTGTTCGCGCTGGTGATTTCACATATCCCAAGCTGATGGCCTGGGAAGGAGCCTTGGGTGTAGTGCCACCGGAGTGTGATGGAATGGTGGTTTCTCCAGAGTTT
>JAJUHM010000378.1 GCA_029279925.1 Aquabacterium olei | reverse complement strand
GGAGGCGCGGCCATCGAGGCGGCGGCCAAGGCGGCGGGGCAGGACATCACCGTGCCCTTCACCCCGGGGCGCACGGATGCGACCCAGGACCAGACCGACGTCGATTCGTTTGCCGTTCTGGAGCCCGTGGCCGATGGCTTCCGCAACCATGCCCGGGCCGGTCTGGATGGTTCGGTGTCGGAGCGCCTGCTGGACAAGGCACAACTGTTGACGCTCACGGCCCCGGAGATGACCGTGTTGATCGGCGGGCTGCGCGTGCTGGGTGCCAACACGGGCAACGCCCCGCACGGCGTCTTCACCCACCGGCCCGGCGTGCTGACGAACGACTTCTTCGTCAACCTGCTCGACATGCGGACAGCCTGGCAGAAGTCGGCGTCCACGCCGGGTGTGCTGGAAGGCCGTGACCGCGCCACGGGCGAGATCAAGTGGACCGCCACGGTGGTCGACCTGGTCTTCGGGTCGAACTCGCAGTTGCGCGCCCTGGCCGAGGTCTATGGCAGTCAGGACGCACAGCAGGCCTTTGTGGCCGCCTTCGTGGCCGCGTGGACCAAGGTGATGAACCTGGATCGCTTCGATCTGGCCTGACGACACCACGGGAGGGGCTGCGAGGCCCTTCCCTGCTGTCTCAGTGGGCAAGCTTCAAGGTTGCCACGCCGGCCACGATGAGACCGACGCCCACGAAGCGCGCGAAGGTGGCCGGGTCACCGTAGAACAGCACGCCCACGGCGAATGCGCCGGCGGCACCGATGCCGGTCCAGACCGCGTAGGCGGTGCCCATGGGGATGGTGCGCTGAGCCAGCCACAGCAGGGTACCGCTGGCCACTATGAACGCCACCGCCATGGCAATGCCCCACCAGCGCGTGGCGGGCTCCTGGGCCAGTTTCAGGCCGACCGGCCAGCCGATTTCCAGCAGGCCGGCGCCGATGAGGTAGATCCAACTCATGAGAAGGTGCTTCGAGGGTGGAGGCATGTACGCGGGAGCCGCAGCTTAGCGGCTCGGCCTAACCCTCAGCCCGGATAAGGAAAGCACCGGAAGGGCTGCGCAGGCAGTGGCATGATTTCCAGCTTGATCTGGATGAAGTGACACAGCATGTCCCGCTTGTTCATGGAACGTCAGCGGCTTTACGCCGTTTCGCCCGCCCATGGCCGTGCATCGGCCGAAGACCCTGCCCTGTGCCTGCTGGATGAAGCCGGCCGGACCCGGGCGCTGGTGCTGGGCCTGGCCCACCCGGCTGACTGGGTGGCCATGGCGCGCGTGTGGGAAGGGGTGCAGAACGACCTGGGCTGGCCCGCCCCGGCCATCGCCGTGGATGGCCGGGAAGGCCTGCAACTGTGGTTCTCGCTGGGCGAGCCCGTGAGCGCCATGCAGGCCCAGGGCCTGCTTCAGGCGCTGGTCACCCGCTACCTGCCCGATGTGCAGGCTCGTCGGCTGAGCCTGTGGCCTCGGTCGACACCCTCGGTCGAGGGCGAGTCCTCGTCGCCCGTCTCCCACGCCAGTCCGGTTCCGGCCGAGCATGCCGGCGGGCAGTGGTCTGCCTTTGTGTCGCCGGGGCTGGCGCCTGTCTTTGCCGACACGCCCTGGCTGGACGTGCCGCCGGGCGCAGAAGGGCAAGCCGATCTGCTGGCCGGACTTCGGTCGGTGGACGGGGCGCTGCTCGAACACGCCATCGCCGGCCTGAATGCTTCTTCGGCGTCTGCATCCCTGCGCATCGCGCAGGACAGCGCCTCAGCGCCCGGGCCTGCGGGCGTTGCAGTGGTCGCTCCGATGGCGACCGAGTCGGCGGCCCACCCGGCCGCCGTGTCAGACACCGAGCCGCGCGACTTCCTGCTGCGGGTGATGCGGGACGAGCAGGTGGACCTGGCCTTGCGCGTGGAGGCGGCCAAGGCCCTCCTGCCCTACATGGCGCCGCATCGGACCTGATCGACATGAAGTCCGGGTGGGTCGCCGGTCTGACGCGGCGGGTGCAACATTTCAATAAATGTGGAATAATGGAATCATGGAAGAGAAAGACGTCATCCTCTCGCTGTCCGCCCTTGCCCAACCGGTGCGGCTGCGCGTGTTTCGCGCCCTCGTGGTGGCCGGCCCGCAGGGCTTGACCCCGGGCGCGCTGGCCGAGCAGCTCGCCGTGGCGCCGACCACCCTCTCCTTTCACCTCAAGGAGTTGATGTTCGCCGGCCTGGTCAGCCAGGAGCGCGATGGACGGCATCTCATCTACCGAGCCGAGTACGCCCACATGAACGGCTTGCTGGGCTACCTGACCGAGCACTGCTGCCAGGGGCAGCCGTGTACCCCTCCCCCACCGGCCTGTGCCGCTTGCTGAAAGGAGCGCGCGATGAAGCGATTCCACGTTCACGTCCACGTGACGGATCTGCCCCGAAACATCGATTTCTATTCGAAGATGTTCGGTCAGGCGCCGGCCCGCGTCGAAGCCGACTACGCCAAGTGGATGCTCGACGATCCGGCGGTGAACTTCGCCATTTCCACCCGCGGCCATGGGCAGACGGGACTGGATCACCTCGGCATTCAGGTGGATGACGAGGCCGACCTGCGTGCGCTGAAGGCGCAAGCCCAGGCGGCCGATCTGGCCCTCGTCGATGAAGGGGCCACCACCTGCTGCTATGCCCGCAGCGACAAGCACTGGGTGGTGGATCCCCAGGGCCTGCCCTGGGAGCACTTCCGCACGCTGGGCAGCATCCCGACCTTCCGCGAGGCCCCTGACGCCACGGAGGTCGCGGCGCAAGGCAGCGCCTGCTGTGCGCCTGCTGCACAGGCTGCCCCGGCGCCTTCCGCCACCACCGACAGCGCCTGCTGCACGCCTGTGGCGCGCGTGGGGATCGCGTCGATTCCTGTCAAGCAAGCCGGTACGGGCTGCTGCTGAGGTCACCATGACAGACAAGCTGTACAACGTCCTGTTCGTGTGCACGGGCAACTCGGCCCGTTCCATCATGGCCGAGGGCATGCTCAACAAGCTGGGGGGAGGCCGCTTCCGCGCCTGGTCTGCCGGCAGCCATCCAAAGGGCGCCGTGCACCCGGGTGCCATCGAGGTGCTCGAGCGTCTCGGCATGTCGCAAGCCGACTTCCGCAGCAAGAGCTGGAACGAGTTCGCCCAGCCCGGCGCGCCGGAATTGCACTTCGTGTTCACCGTGTGCGACAACGCGGCCGGTGAGGTGTGCCCGGTCTGGCCCGGTCAGCCGGTGACGGCCCATTGGGGCGTCTACGACCCGGCGGCCGTGGAAGGCAGTCCCGAGCGCCAGAAGCAGGCGTTCACCGACGTGGCCCAGGTTCTCAAGCGGCGCATCGAGCTGATGCTCGCCCTTCCGCCCGAATGCCTGGCTTCGCTGTCCATTCAGTCCCAACTCGAGGCCATCGGCAAGGCCTGACCCGCATGACCGTTCACGTTCTGATCCTCTGCACGCACAACTCCGCCCGCAGCGTGCTGTCCGAAGGGATGCTCAACCATCTTGCCCGTCAGCTGGGCCAGGATGTGCGGGCCCACAGCGCGGGCAGCGCGCCGAGCGGACGGATCAACCCGTTCGCGCTCGAAGCCTTGCACAACGCCGGGGTGGACACCGAAGGCTACCGCAGCAAGAGCTGGGACGAGTTCACCGGGGCGGATGCACCGCCCCTGTCCATCGTCATCACGGTGTGCGACAGCGCGGCCGCCGAAGCCTGTCCGGTCTTCTTCGGAGG
>JAJUHM010000377.1 GCA_029279925.1 Aquabacterium olei | reverse complement strand
CCTCGAAGGCAGCGGCGAGCACAGCCGGCTGCAGGTGGGAAGTTGGGCTGGATGGCGTACAGGGCCTTTTCGAACTGCTGCTGGTGCGCCACCTCCCGGGTCATCAGAAAGCCAAGGGCCTCCTTCACGCCCGGGTCATCGGTGGCGTTGATGAGCCGCTCGTAGATGATCTTGGCCCGGGCCTCGGCTGCGATGTTGGAGCGCAGGTCCGCGGTCGGATCGCCGATGGTGTCGACATAGGCCGCCGTCCAGGGCACCGCCCCCGAGTTGATCAGGGGCGTTCCGCCACCGTAGAGCACCTGGGTGACATGGGAGTCGTTGCCGGGCCCGTTGATGGCGCGGTAGAGATCCGCTTCCTGGTCGATGCCTTCCGCCACGCGACCCTTGGCGCCGCGGTTGAGCATGGCCACCATGGTGCCGATCACTTCCAGGTGGCTCAGCTCCTCCGTGGCAATGTCCATCAGCATGTCCTTGCGGCCGGCGTCCTCCTCGGACAGCGCCTGGGTGAAGTAGCGGCATGCGGCAGCCAGCTCACCCTGCGGGCCACCGAATTGTTCGAGCAGCAGCTGCGCGAGGCCCGGGTTGGTTTCCTGGACGCGGACCGTGTACTGCAAGCGTTTGTTGTGGGCGAACATGGGATCTCCTTCATGGGGGTTGAGAGGCGGGTCGCCGAACGGGGCGCCTGCCGGTGGGCAGCAAGCGCCGATCCCGATGCCGGTCCGACACGGCGCCGGGCCGAGCCCGTCCAGGCACGGGGTTTGCCGCCCGGGGCGGTCGTTCTTCCTGCGTCCCGCGCCATGTCTTCACCCGCCCGCATCCCCGCCGCCTTGCCACCTGAAGGCCTGCCCGACGAGGTGGCCGATCGGGCCGCCCTGCGGCGCCATTACGAAACCGTGCGCCGCGAAACGCTGTCCCGCACGCGGGGCCTGACCGTGGAAGACCAGTGTGCCCAGGCCATGCCCGATGCCAGCCCGACCAAATGGCACCTGGCGCACACCACCTGGTTCTTCGAGGCCGTCGTCCTCATGCCTCACGGCATCGCCGAGACCTGCCGGCCGGGCTGGCACACGCTGTTCAACTCGTACTACGAGGGCCTGGGCCCGCGGCACCCGCGTGCCGAGCGAGGCCTGCTGACGCGCCCTCCGCTCGCCGACATCCTGGCCTGGCGCCAGGCGGTGGACCGGGCCATGCTGCAGCTCATCGACGGGGCCGATGCCTCGTCCTGGCCCGCCGTGCAGCGGCTCATCCTGATCGGGCTGGCACACGAAGCACAGCATCAGGAGTTGATCCTCACCGACATCCTAGCCTTGCTCGCCCGACATCCTCAGGAACCCGCCGTGTGGGCCGAACCTGCCCCGGCGAACCGGTGGGACGATGGCCCGATCGGGCCTGAGCTCGACTGGCACACGGTGCGGCCGGGTCTGTACCGCATCGGTCATGAAGGCGAGGCGCTCGCATTCGACAACGAGGGGCCGGCCCACGATGTGGTGGTGCCCGCCTTTGCCATGGCCAGCAGACCGGTCAACGGTGCCGACCTGGTTCGCTTCATCGAAGATGGCGGATACCAGGACCCGCAATGGTGGACCTCGGACGGATGGTCCCTGGTGCAGGCCCAAGGCTGGCAGGCCCCGCTGCACTGGACGAGGCAAGACGGGCTGTGGACCACATTCGGGCTGCACGGCCGGCGGCCGCTGGCTCCGGATCAACCGGTGGTCCACCTGAGCTTCCACGAAGCCCTTGCCGTCGCGGCATGGGCCGGCGCGCGCCTGCCCACCGAGATGGAGTGGGAGGTGTGGGCCCGCCAGGCCGGTCCGCAGGACTGGTCCGAGCGCCCCCTGCCCCACGGCCTCGGACGGGTCTGGGAGTGGACCCGCTCAGCCTATGAGCCTTACCCGGGCTATCGCCCCTGGCCCGGCGCCCTCGCCGAGTACAACGCCAAGTTCATGGTGGGGCAACAGGTGCTGCGCGGCGCGAGCCACGCCACCCCGGCCTGGGAAACCCGTCCCAGCTACCGCAACTTCTTCCCTCCAGCCGCACGGTGGCAGTTCACCGGGGTCCGGCTGGCCCGCGACCTCTGACCGCGGCCGAGAGGCCGACTGCGCCCATGCCATCCCACGTGCTCCCGCCCCTGTCCCCATCGTCCCGTCCCGCTGCGGCAGGGTTTCATCCGCCCCCTTCGGCGGCGGACGACTTCCGCCATGCCATGCGCCTGGCCTTGAGCCGGCGTCCACACACGATCGCGCCGGTCTTCTTCTATGACGAGCGGGGATCGTGGCTGTTCGAAGCCATCTGCCAGCAGCCTGAGTACTACGTCACCCGCGTGGAGATGGGCATGTTGCAGGAGCATGCCGCGGCCATTGCCGAGCGCATCGGGCCGGACGCCGAACTCGTCGAGTTCGGTGCAGGCTCGAGCCGCAAGTTCCGCACCCTGCTGGCCGCGCTGCATGCGCCTCGCCGCTATGTGCCCATCGACGTCTCAGGGGCCCACCTGCAGCAGGAAGCGGCGGCCTTGCGACGCGACCACCCCTTGCTGGAAGTCACACCCGTCGTGGCCGACTTCATGCAGCCCTTTCGCCTGCCCCCCAGCCGGCCGGCCGCCAGGCAACGGGTCGGCCTGTATCTCGGCTCCTCGCTCGGCAACTTCGACGCCGACGAGGCCCGGGCCTTTCTGGCCATGGCCGGACGGGCGCTGGCCGGCGGCGGCCTGCTGGTCGGCATCGATCTCGTCAAGGACCCGGCGGTGCTGCACGCGGCCTACAACGACGCCGCCGGCGTGACCGCGGCGTTCAACCGCAACCTGCTGGTGCGCGCCAACCACGAACTCCACACCGACTTTCACCCCGAACGCTTCTACCACCACGCCTGCTATGCCCCGGCCCTGCAGCGCGTGGAAATGCACCTGGTGAGCATGACGCGACAGACGGTGCGCCTCGACGGCGAGTCCTTCACCCTGGCAGAGGGCGAGTCGCTGCACACCGAGTGTGCCCACAAGTTCACGCTGAACGGCTTTCGCGCGCTGTCGGAATCGGTCGGGCTTCAGCCGGGGACGGTGTGGCTGGACGCGCAGCGCTGGTTTGCGCTGCAGTGGCTGGACTGCCCACCGCTGACGGGATCGGATCCCTTCCCGGGCGCGCACCGCCCATCGCCGACCTGAGCACCGGGCTGGCAGGCCGACCCGCACCGGTCGCACTGTCCGGCCCTGCCGACAGCAGCGCATCGAAGTAGGCGATGGTGCGGCGCAGCCCCTCCTCGAGGGTCACTTTCGGGGTCCAGCCCAGCGTCTCGCGGGCCAGCGTGATGTCGGGGCAGCGCTGCATCGGGTCGTCCACCGGCAAGGGGCGCACGACGATCGGGGAGGCCGAGCCGGTCAGGCGCACGACGAGTTCGGCCAGCTCGCCGATGGTCGACTCGCACGGGTTGCCAAGGTTCATCGGCCCCGTGACCTCGTCCGGCGTGTCCATCAGCCGCATGCATGCCTCGATGAGGTCGTCACGGTAGCAGAACGAGCGGGTCTGGTTGCCGTCGCCTTGCACGGTGATGGGCTGCCCCTTGAGCGCCTGCACGATGAAGTTGGACACGACCCGCCCGTCGTGCGGATGCATGCCGGGCCCGTAGGTGTTGAAGATTCGGGCCACCTTGATCTTCACGCCATGCTGCCGGTGGTAGTCGAAGAACAGCGTCTCGGCGCAGCGCTT
>JAJUHM010000376.1 GCA_029279925.1 Aquabacterium olei | reverse complement strand
CTCCTTCGGTGATCGCATCG
Source organism: Aquabacterium olei (assembly GCA_029279925.1). Classification (GTDB taxonomy): domain Bacteria; phylum Pseudomonadota; class Gammaproteobacteria; order Burkholderiales; family Burkholderiaceae_C; genus Aquabacterium; species Aquabacterium olei_A. Next base: position 3,678 of record JAJUHM010000376.1, on the reverse strand, counting down.
GGGCCGACATCGCCCCGGTGGCCACACTATACGAAGAACGCGGCATGCAAGGGCCCCCACGGCGCATGGGGCCACCCTCCGGAAGCAGGGGCGACGGGTAAGATTCCCGAATCAACGCGTCGCCATCCGTCCAGACCATGTCCCTCACACCGCCCGACCTTGCCGACTGCGTGCTGCCCGATGTCGCGGCCCACGCCGCCGAGATCCAGGCTCTGCGCCGCGACCTGCATGCACACCCCGAGCTGTGCTTCGAAGAGGTGCGGACCAGCGACCTCGTGGCCGACACCCTGACCGGCTGGGGCATCGAGGTGCACCGCGGGCTGGGCAAGACCGGCGTGGTCGGTGTGATCCAGGGACGCCCTGGCCCGCGCGCCGTGGGGCTGCGGGCCGACATGGACGCCCTGCCCATGACGGAGCACAACACCTTTGCCCACGCCAGCCGCCACCCGGGGCGTATGCACGCCTGTGGGCACGATGGGCACACGGCCATGCTCCTGGCGGCGGCGCGGCATCTGTCGTCGCACCGCGATTTCGATGGCACGGTCTACCTCGTCTTCCAGCCGGCAGAGGAAGGCGGCGGAGGCGCCCGCGAGATGATCCGCGACGGGCTGTTCGAGCGCTTCCCGATGGAGGCCATCTTCGGCATGCACAACTGGCCTGGGCTGCCCGCCGGCACGTTCGCCATCAAGGACGGCCCCTGCTTCGCGTCGAGCAACGACTTCACCATCCGCATCGAGGGCAAGGGCTGTCATGGCGCGATGCCCCACCTGGGCCTGGACCCGGTGCCGGTGGCCTGTCAGTTGGTGCAGGCCTTCCAGACCATCCTGACGCGCAACCTCAAGCCCATCGAGACCGGGGTGATCTCGGTGACCATGATCGAGGCGGGCGAGGCGACCAATGTGATTCCCGATGCCGTCACGATGCGGGGCACCGTGCGTACGTTCACCCTGGAAGCGCTGGACCTGATCGAGGCGCGCATGCGCGAATTGACCACGCAGTTGTGCGCGGCCTTTGGCGCCCGGGCCACGTTCGACTTCCATCGCAACTACCCGCCGACGATCAACCACCCCGCCGAGACCGCGTTCGCCCGCGAGGTGATGGCCTCGGTGGTGGGGCCGGCCCGGGTGCAGGCCTTCGAGCCGACGATGGGCGCCGAGGACTTCAGCTTCTTCCTGCAGCACAAGCCCGGCGCCTATTTCGTGATCGGCAACGGCGATGGCACGCACCGCGAAGGCGGCCACGGCCTGGGCCCCTGCATGCTGCACAACCCCAGCTACGACTTCCACGATGGCCTGATTCCGGTGGGCGCGTCGTTCTGGGTGGCGCTGGCCCGACAGTGGCTGGCACGCCCCTGACACAAACCCGACAAACCGCACAGTTCCCACGCCGCAGCGCCGATGCCCCTTGACCGGGGAATCGGCGTTTTTTCTTTTCGTTTCAAGGACTTGCGCCAGTAGCGGGCACATGGCACCGGCCTTGCAATGAGGCCGGCACAGGGTTGCAAGCCCCACTTGCCCCGACCGCCCCAAGGAGCGCCCCTCATGACCATCCTGCCCAAGCGTCCGATCTACCTGGATTACGCGGCCACGACACCGGTCGACCCCCGCGTGGCATCCCGGATGATGAGTTACCTCAGCGAGCGCTTCGGCAACCCGGCGAGCCGGTCCCACGCCTATGGCTGGGCTGCCGAGGAGGCGGTCGAGATCGCACGGGAACAGGTGGCCCTGCTGATCGGCGCCGACCCGCGCGAGGTGGTGTGGACCTCCGGCGCCACCGAGAGCAACAACCTCGCCATCAAAGGGGCGGCGCAGTTCTATCAGGGCAAGGGCCGGCACATCGTCACGGTGGCCACAGAGCACAAGGCCGTGCTCGACACCGTGCGCGAGATGGAGCGCCAGGGATGGGAGGTGACGGTGTTGCCGGTGATGCCCGACGGGCTCCTGGACCTGGACCAGTTCAAGGCGGCGCTGCGATCGGACACAGTGCTGGCCTCGGTCATGTTCGTCAACAACGAGACCGGCGTGATCCAGGACGTGGCCACCCTGGGCCACCTCTGCCGCAGCCGCGGGGTGATCTTCCACGTCGATGCGGCGCAGGCCACAGGCAAGGTCGACATCGACCTGAGCGAGTTGCCCATCGACCTGATGTCGATGTCGGCCCACAAGAGCTACGGCCCGAAAGGCATCGGCGCTCTGTATGTGCGCCGCAAGCCGCGCATCCGCATCGAGGCCCAGATGCACGGTGGCGGGCACGAGCGGGGCATGCGCTCGGGCACGTTGCCGACGCACCAGATCGTCGGCATGGGCGAGGCCTTCCACATCGCCGCGCGGGAGATGGGTGCCGAACGCGAACGCATCCGCGCCCTGCGTGATCGCCTGTGGCAAGGCTTGCAGGCGCTCGAGGAGGTCCACCTCAACGGCCATCTGACCCACCGCACGCCGCACCACCTCAATGTGAGCTTCAACTACGTCGAGGGCGAGTCGCTGCTGATGGGCATGAAGGATGTGGCCGTGTCCTCCGGCTCCGCCTGCACCTCGGCCAGCCTCGAGCCCAGCTACGTGTTGCGCGCCATGGGCCGCAGCGACGAACTGGCCCACAGCTCGGTGCGCTTCTCGCTGGGCCGCTACACCACGGTCGACGAGGTCGACTTCACGGTCGCCCGGGTCAGCGAGGTGGTCCGCAAGCTGCGCAACATGAGCCCGCTGTGGGACATGGTGCGCTCGGGCATCGACCTCGACAGCATCCAGTGGGCGGCGCACTGAGCGCACCCTGTCTGCAGACAACCCCATCCAGGAGAGCACCCCATGGCATACAGCGACAAGGTCATCGACCACTACGAGAACCCGCGCAATGTCGGCAGTTTCGCGGCCGACGAGGAAGGCGTGGCCACGGGCATGGTCGGCGCGCCGGCCTGCGGCGACGTGATGAAGCTGCAGATCAAGGTCAATCCCGCCACGGGCGTGATCGAGGATGCGCGCTTCAAGACCTATGGCTGCGGCTCGGCCATTGCTTCGAGCTCGCTTGTGACCGAGTGGGTGCGGGGCAAGACGCTGGACCAGGCGCTCGAGATCAAGAACACGCAGATCGCCGAGGAACTCGCCCTGCCGCCGGTCAAGATCCATTGCTCGATCCTGGCCGAAGACGCGATCAAAGCGGCCGTTGCCGACTACCAGGCTCGCACGGCCACGGCACGCGCGGCCGATGGCCCCGTCACGCTGGGAGACCAGCCCGTGTGCGCGCCGACCTGATGGCGCCCTGCCCTGCCCTTTCTGCCGGAGACCCTCATGGACACCACCCTTGACGCTGTCGCCCCTGCGACTTCCACGGCCGATGTGCCGCCCCCGCCCCTTCACTTCAGCAGCGCCGCGGCCGCCAAGGTGGCCGAGCTGATTGCCGAAGAAAACAACCCGGCGTTGAAGCTGCGGCTGTATGTGACCGGCGGGGGCTGCTCCGGCTTCTCTTATGGCTTCGCGTTCGACGACAAGGTCGCCGACGACGACACCGCCATCGAGCGCGACGGGGTGACCATGGTCGTGGACATGATGAGCCTGCAGTACCTGCTCGGGGCCGACATCGACTACGAGGACGGGCTGGAAGGCTCGCGCTTCGTGATCCACAACCCGAACGCGCAGACCACCTGTGGCTGCGGCAGTTCGTTCTCGGTGTGAGGTGCACCAT
>JAJUHM010000375.1 GCA_029279925.1 Aquabacterium olei | reverse complement strand
TGGCCCTCGAGGCCGGCGCCAACCTCAGCATGGTGATCTACCACGCACGGGAAAAGCTCGAGCGCTACAACATGCCCGACTCGCTCAAGGCCCAGCACACGGCCCACTACACACAAGGCCACGTGCTGATGAGCGACATGGGCCGCGCACTGGCCAGCATCACGGCCGACACCGTGGGCTGGCATGACCCGCTGGGCGCGCTGCTGGATGCCGAGCGCATGCAGGCGAAGTACGGCGACCGCTCCTTCCACACGCACCGCAACGCGATGCACCGCAGCGGCAAGGATGGGTTGCTGATCGAGATCGGCAAGTACGGTCTGGCCCGTCGCGACCTGATCGCACCGGTGAATTTCTTCAGCAAGGTGGCGGTGGACGACGAAGGCCGCTTCCAGTTCGCCCCCGGCCACGCCGCGGCTGGCGCCATGGTGGAACTGCGCTTCGACATGGACACGTTGATTGCGATCTCCACCGCCCCCCACCCGCTGGACCCTGCTGCCGAATACGCACCGAAGAAGGTCGGCCTGGCCGCCTGGAAGTCCGGCCCGGCACCCGCCGACGATGCCTGCCGCGCCTTCCGTCCGGAGTGCGCCCGCGCGCTGCACAACGCCGACCTGTACTACCTCTGATCCGAGGATCACTTCATGAGCGCCACCGCCATCCGCATCCACGAGAGCCCGCTCGACCCGGCCCGTGCCGTGGTCGACGACACCCTGCCCTCCGGTGAACCGTATCTCCTGACCATCCGTCAGGGGCAGACCCTGCGCATCGTCGACCTTGAAGGCAACCAGGCCGTCGACGTGATCTTCTACAACGCGCAGGACCTGGCCGAGCACTACAGCGCCACCGACACCATGCTCGCGCAAGGTGGCATCTACCTGACCACGGGCTCGGTGCTGATGAGCAGCGAAGGCCGGCCCATGCTCACCATCGTGGCCGACACCTGCGGGCGCCACGACACACTGGGCGGCGCCTGCGCGGCCGAGAGCAACACCGTGCGCTACGCGCTGCAGAAGAAGTACATGCACAGCTGCCGCGACAACTACCTGATTGCCTTACAGCATGCCGACATCGGGCTGGGCAAGCGTGACCTGGTGCCCAACGTCAACTTCTTCATGAACGTGCCCGTCACCGCCGATGGCCAGCTGACCTTTGCCGACGGCGTGTCGGGACCAGGCAAGTACGTCGAGCTGCGCGCCGAGATGGACATCCTGATGCTCGTGTCCAACTGCCCGCAGCTCAACAACCCCTGCAACGCCTACAACCCCACGCCGGCGCGCTTTCTGGTGTGGGACGCGGCATGAAGCGCGTGCATCGCGCCCTTGTCATCTGAAGCACAGCGGCCTGCGCGTTGCCCCGCGCCCGGCCCCCGACGGGACGACCCGTCGGGCTCCTTCCTGAAGGCAGGACGACCTGCCCGACCTCGGACACCCCGACCATGTCTGCCTCAGCCCCGCCCTCCGCGCCCCGTTTCGACACCGTGCTGATCGCCAACCGCGGCGCGATCGCCTGTCGCATCATCCGCACGCTGCATGCCATGGGGCTCAAGGCCGTGGCCGTGTACTCGGAGGCCGATGCCGACGCGCGCCATGTGGCCCTGGCCGATGCCAGCGTCTGCATCGGGCCGGCGCCGGCCGCGCAAAGCTACCTGAACGCCGAACGCATCCTGGCGGCCGCCCGCGACACCGGAGCTGGCGCCATCCACCCCGGCTACGGCTTTCTGTCGGAGAACCCCGGCTTTGCCCAGGCCTGCGAAGACGCCGGCATCGCCTTCATCGGCCCGACACCCGATCAGATGCGGGCCTTCGGCCTGAAGCACACCGCCCGCACCCTGGCACAGCAACACGGCGTGCCCCTGCTGCCAGGCAGCGAACTGCTGGACGACGCCGCGCACGCCCGGAGCGAAGCCGAGCGCATCGGCTACCCGGTGATGCTCAAGAGCACGGCCGGCGGTGGCGGCATCGGCATGCGGCTGGTGCGCGATGCCGCCGAGCTGGACGCGGCGTGGGAGGCGGTCGAGCGCCTGGCCCGCGCCAACTTCAAGGACGCGGGCCTCTTTCTCGAGAAGTTCGTCGAGCGCGCCCGCCACATCGAAGTGCAGCTGTTCGGCGATGGCCGGGGCCATGTCGTCGCGCTGGGTGAACGAGACTGCTCGGCGCAACGTCGCAACCAGAAGGTGGTGGAAGAAACCCCCGCGCCCGGTCTGGCTGACGACACCCGTTCGGCCTTGCTCGCCGCCGCCGTGCGACTGGGTCAGGCAGTGAGCTACCGCTCGGCCGGCACCGTGGAGTTCGTGCTGGACGCCGACACCGGCGCCTTCTACTTCCTCGAGGTCAACACCCGGCTGCAGGTGGAGCACGGCGTGACGGAGCAGGTCACCGGCGTCGACCTGGTCGAGTGGATGGTGAAGCTCGCACGAGGCGACGTCTGGCCCCTGCAGGCGCCCACACCGCGCGGCGCGTCCATCCAGGTGCGCCTGTACGCCGAGGACCCGGCACGGGGCTTCCAGCCGAGCGCCGGCGTGCTGACGGAGGTGGCCTTTCCCGAAGGCGTGCGGGTGGATGGCTGGGTGGACACGGGCACCGAGGTGCCGTCGCATTACGACCCGATGCTCGCCAAGCTGATCGTCACGGGCGACACGCGGGATGAGGCCGTTGCCCGGCTGCAGCAGGCCCTTGGAGCCACGCGGCTGTCCGGCATCGAGACCAACCTGCGCTACCTGCGCGCGCTGACGGCGGCGCCGGTGTTCGTCGACGGGCGCGTCGTGACCCGCAGCCTGGGCGAGTTCGCCTGGCGTCCCCGCGCGCTCGAGGTGCTGGACGGCGGCGTGCAGACCACCGTGCAGGACTGGCCCGGCCGGATCGGCTACTGGGACATCGGTGTGCCGCCTTCCGGCCCGATGGACGACCTGCACCTGCGCCTGGCCAACCGGCTGGTGGGCAACCCCGAGGGCGCACCGGCGCTGGAATGCACGCTGGGCGGCCCGTCGCTCAAGGCGCACGCCGACCTGGTCGTGGCCCTGGCCGGCGCGCCGATGCCGGTCAAGCTCGATGGCCAGCCGCTGTCTTTCGACGAGGCGTTTCACCGGCCTTTGCACCTGCGCGCCGGCAGCGTGCTCAAGCTCGGCACCGTGGCCGCAGATGAGGGTGGCGCGCGCACCTACCTCGCCGTGTCGGGGGGGCTGGATGTGCCTGCCTACCTGGGCAGCGCCAGCACCTTCACGCTGGGCCAGTTCGGCGGCCACGCCGGCCGCACGCTGCGCACGGGCGACATGCTGCACGTGAACGGCGAACGTGCGCTCGACATGGCGCTTGCATCGACAAGCAGCCTGACCGCCGCGACCACGGCCCCGGCCCTGCCCCGCCACTGGGACATCGGCGTGCTCTACGGCCCTCACGGCGCCCCCGACTTCTTCACACCCGACGACATCGCCACGTTCTTCGGCACCGACTACCAGGTGCACTACAACAGCAGCCGAACCGGCGTGCGCCTGATCGGCCCGAAGCCGCAGTGGGCGCGCACCGACGGAGGCGAAGCCGGCCTGCACCCTTCGAACATCCACGACAACGCCTACGCCATCGGCGCAATCGACTTCACCGGCGACATGCCCGTCATCCTCGGCCCGGACGGCCCCAGCCTCGGCGGCTTTGTGTGCCCGGCCGTGGTCGTGGCCGCCGAGCGCTGGAAGCTCGGCCAGCTCAAGGCCGGCGACACC
>JAJUHM010000374.1 GCA_029279925.1 Aquabacterium olei | reverse complement strand
GGTGCGTTGGTGCGTGGGGTCGGCCCGCACGCGGCGCGCCACCTCGTGGCCGTCCAGGCCCGGCATCCCGATGTCGCAGAAAAGGAGGTGCGGCTGGAAGGCTTCCAGTTCGGTCAGGGCAGCGGGGCCGTTGCCCACCGTGCGGGTGACCGCGCCTTCGAGCTCCAGCAGCATGGCCAGCGTGGCACCGGCATCCAGGTTGTCGTCGGCGATCAGCACCCGCAAAGGCAGGGCCGCCCGGTCGATCAGGATGGGGCTGGGCGCGGGGGCCGTTACCGCCGACGGAGGGGTCGGCACGGGCGGCTGGGTGGCCATGTGCGACACGCCCGGCTGACGCGGCAGCAGGATGGTGAAGGTGCTGCCCTGCCCGGGGCCGGCGCTGTGGGCCTCGAGCGAGCCTCCGTGCAAGGCCACCAGCTGGCGCGCGAGCGCCAGACCGATGCCCAGCCCGCCCTGCGCGTGCTCGGCGTGGTGCCCGACTTGCGTGAACAGGTCGAACACGTGCGGCAGCATGCTGGGCGGAATGCCCATGCCGTTGTCCGTCACCTGGATGCGGGCGCGGTCGTCCACCGCCTGGGCCGTGATCTCGATGCGTCCGCCCGGCGAGGTGTACTTTGCGGCGTTGTTGACCAGGTTGGACAGCACCTGGGCCAGGCGCACCGGATCGGCTTCGACGGCCAGGGGCTCGGCGGGCACGGACACCGTGAGCCGGTGATGGGCCGCGTCCAGTCGCGGGCGGCTGCTTTCCATTGCGGTGTCGATCACCTCCTGCAGGGCCACGCGTCGGCGGCGGAGCTCGAGCTTGCCGGTGCGGATGCGCGAGACGTCCATCAGGTCGTCGATCAGGTGCACCATGTGGCCGAGCTGCCGCGCCATCATTTCCTGGGCCCGCAGGGCAGCGGCGCTGCCGGCGGGGGTGCGCTGCAGGATGTCGAGCCCGCTGCGCAGCGGGGCCAGCGGGTTGCGGAGTTCGTGGGCCAACGTGGCCAGGAACTCGTCCTTGCGGCGGTCGGCCTCGAGCAGGGCCGTCTCGGCGCGGACCTGCTCGGTCACCTCCTGGCAGACGACGTTGACGGCAATCACCTCGCCGTGGCGGTTTCGAAGCGGGTTGAAGTGCTCGATCCAGATCCGCTCCTGGCCGGGGCGCGCCGGGGTCTCGCCGCGCACCTCGACCCCGTGCAGGGGCTCGCCACTGTCCATGACCTGGTGAATGATCTGGCGGGCCTGGGGGGCCAGGTCGGGCAGCAGGTCGTAGACGCTGTGCCCGAGGTGTGCCGATGCCGGAAAGCCATTGAGTTCGGCGAGATGGCCATTGATCCGCAACCACCGCAGTTCACGGTCCAGCACGCACAGGCCAATGGGTGCCGTGGCGTACAGCACCTCCAGTTCGGCGCGCTCGTCCTGCGCTTGCCGCTCCAGTTCCGCGTAGCGCAGGGCGGCCGCGGCTTCTTCCTGTTTCCGGGTGGCGCGCTCGGCACTCAGCTGACGGCGAGCCTCGTCCAGGTCGGCCTGCAGTTGCGCGGCGCGGCAGAGCCGCCGCCACAGCAGCAGGGCCGCCAGAAGGCACACCACGCCGCCGGTCAGGGCAACGGTGCGCGGGTCAAGGCCCCGCGTCGGCGTGGTCCATACGACGGCCAGGGGCGCACACACCCCCACCAGCGCGAGAAGCAGGGCCGGCGCCGTCACCGTCCAGGGGCGGGTGTTTGGGTGCATGACATGGGTTGGCGAACGGGTGAAACGGCTGAGCCCGTTCGCGTATAGGGAGTCCGCACAGTATAGGAACGCCCGGCACGACGCGGAAATGACACCGAACGCCGAATGCATGGTGTGGACAGACTCCGTTTCGCATGCTACGGACAGTCACAAAAAGGAGCAGTGGCCGGGTGCGCACGGTGGTTGCCACACGACAGCGGGTCACCCAAGGAGCTGAGTCTGTGAGGATCGTGTTCGACACCGAGACCGTGCCGCAGGGGAGCCGACAGGCCTTCTGGTCGGACGTTCTGTGTTCGCTGTACTCCCAATGCGTGCTGACGCCGGGCATTCCGGAAGGCATCCGGGGTCAGGTGCGCCACTGCGTCGTGCCCAACATGGAGGCCTCGATCCTGCATAGCGCGCCCATGCAGGCCCGCAACGTGGACGGTCAGGTCGCCCGTGACGAACAGGTGGCTTACTACGTTGCAATCCAGCTCGAAGGTCAGGCGACGCTCCAGCAGGCCGAGCGCGAGCTGCTGCTGCAACCCGGTGAGATGACCGTCTGGACCAATGCCAGACCGTTCGTCTTCCGCAGCGAGGCGCCGTTCGGCACGGCACAGTTCAAACTGCCGGGGCACCGGACACGCCGGGTCATGCCCGACATCGACCGCTTGCTGTGCCGCCCGATCGGCGCCCAGCTGGTGTGGCTGCGCCGCAGCCTGCTGCCCATGGTGGAAGAGGTGTGCGGGCTCCATGGCGACCTGGATCGGGCGGCAGAGGAGGCGTTGATGCATGCGGCCTTCGATCTGATCGTCGAGGGCCTCGGCGTGTGCATGGCGGGCGCGGCCCCGACCCGGCGCCCGTTGGCGGTCTACCACCTGCACCGCATCAAAAGCGCCATCGACCAGCGGCTGCACGACCCTGCGCTGAACGTCGGCATGCTCGCGCGCGACCTGGGGATCTCGGCCACGCACCTGCACCGCGTGTTCAAGGCCGAATCCACAACGGCGGCGCGCTACATCCTGGAGCGCCGCCTGGAGGCCTGCGCAGCCGACCTCGGCTCGCCGCAGCACCGCGCGCGGACCATCACCGAAATCGCCGTCCGCCACGGCTTTGGCAGCTCGTCGCACTTCAGCCGTGCCTTCCGGGCCCGGTTCGGCATGACGCCGCAGCAGTGGCGGCGGGCCGGCGGAACGGGCGAGGCCGACCTCGGCGCCTGAACGTTCGCTGAACGCGGGTCGTACACCGCGCAGACACGTTGTCCAGCGGCAAGTCTCAGGGGCCCGCTGGACAAGCGCTACACGCTTCACATACCGAAAAGAAGGTGGCATTGCACGGCAGGCGTGCAGTGTCCCCCCTACAAAGCTGGAAGGAGCGCCCTGTGGCCCTGTTCACCCAATACCGTTTGAGGACGCGGCTGATTGCCGGTTTCCTGTCCGTGATCCTGCTTGGCGCCGGTGTGGCGGCGGTCGGCATCCATGGGCTGAGTCGGCTCAACGAGCAGAGTCAGACCCTTTACGACAAGGAGCTGCTTGGCATTTCCCACCTCAAGGAAGCCAACATCAACCTGATCTATGTGGGCCGCGCGCGCGCCCGCCTGGCCTTGGCCCAGAACGACCAGGACCGGGCCGCCGCGCGGCAGGTCATGGACAAGGCGTTCGGCGATTTCGACCGTTCGTTCAGCGAGGCGCGGACGCGCTTCTACACGGACCGAGGCCGCGCCCTGGTCACCGAGGTGGCCGACATGGCGACCGCCTGGCGCACGGTCACGCAAGCCTACCTTGCGGCGGCCACGCCGGAACACCTGCAGCAGGGGAGTACGGAACTGGCTGCACTCGACCGCGCGGTGCAGCAAGCCAACCGGGCGCTGGACGAGCGGCTCACGGAGCTGACCCGCATGAAGGAGCAGCAGGGACTGGAGGCCGCCCGTGCGGGCGAGGCCCTGTATGGCTCGGTGGCCGCGCTGCTGGTGGGGCTCACGGCACTGTCCGCCGTGCTGGGCGTGGGGATCGGCCTGATGCT
>JAJUHM010000373.1 GCA_029279925.1 Aquabacterium olei | reverse complement strand
CCGATGAGGCCGTCGCGGTCGTACACGTCCAGGTAGCTGCGCGCATCCGGGAACAGCTCGCTGACCCATTTCACCTCGCTGCGGTTCTCGGCCACATGGGTCTGCATGTAGACGCCGGGCTGGCTGCGGCACAGCTCGCCGGCCATCACCAGTTGCTCGGGTGTGCTGGTCGGCGCAAAGCGCACGGTGACGGCGAAGGCCTGTCGCCCCTGTCCGTGCCAGCGGGCGATCAGGTCCAGGCAATCCTGCTCGGCCTGTTCCACGTCGTCCAGCAAGCCGTCCGGCGCGAACCGGTTCATCAGCACCTTGCCGGTGATCAGGCGCATGTCGTGAGCGTGGGCCCGCTCGAACAGCGCTTCGGCACTGACCTTGTGCACGGTGGGAAACACGACCGCGCTGGTGGTGCCATGCGCCCACAGGGCGTGGAGAAAGCGCTCGGCGCCCACGCGCGACACCTCGGGATCGGCGTAGCGGCGCTCGGCCGGGAAGGTGTAGGTATTGAGCCAGTCGAGCAACTCGGTGCCATAGCTGGCGATCACGTCGAGCTGCGGGCAATGCACATGGGTGTCGATGAAGCCGGGCAACACCAGGCGCCCCCGGTGGTCCTGCTCGGGCACGCCGTGCCAGTCGGCAGGCAGCGGCGCATCGGACGGCAGCACCGCAACGATGCGCCCGCCTTCCACGAACACGCGGTGGTCCTCGCGCCAGCGCACGCCCGGCGCCTCATCGGGCGCGGCAAAGCCGGGGTCGTCGGTGAAATCGAGCAGGCCGCCACGGACAATCAGGCGGACTGCGGGGGAAGCAAGGGTGTCGGTCATGAGGGGAACCCGTCTGGCTCAGCTGGCCTGTGTGGGTGAGGGAGAAGGCACGTCGCGCAGCGGGGGGCGAACATGGTGCAGGCCGCGCACCACATCCCGCACCTGTTCACGCAACCAGCGGCTGGCGGCAGAGTGGTGCGTGAGGTCGTGCCAGAGCTGGTAGTAGTTGAGCGAGGGAAAGGCCACCGGGCAGCGGATGAGCTTGACCTTCAGATCGCGCGCGTAGCGCTCACAGAAGCGCCGGCCGGTGGTGAGCACCAGCAGCGAACCCGCCACCATGTAAGGCAGCTGTGCGAAATGCGGGTTGCGCACAACGATGTTGCGGCGCAGGCCCTGCATGGCCAGGTGTTCATCGATGATGCCGACCGCCCCCGGGTGCAGCGGCGGCGGCGCGATGTGCTCGGCCGCCAGGTACTGTTCGACGCTCCAGGCGCGCTTGCCTTCACGCGGCAGGCGTGCGGCCGGGTGATCTTCCGAGACGAGGCAGACCACCTCGTCCGTGACCAGCCGCCCAAGGTGCAGTTCATCGGACGGCTCCAGCCAGTTGCCGATCACCAGATCGACTTCGCCCCGGGCCAGGCAACGGCGGTAGTCCAGATCGGAAGTCAGGGGAACCACCTCGATCTTCACGTGCGGGGCCAGGCGCCGCAGGCGCAGGGTCAGCTCGGGCAGGAAGAAGGGGTCGAGGTAATCGGTGGCGGCAATGCGGAAGGTCAACGTGGTCGTGGCGGGGTCGAACTCCCGCACCGCACTCTTGTGGCCGAACATGGCCTGCGCATGCTGCAGGATGGCGGCAGCCGGCTCGAGCAGGCTCAAGGCCACGTCGGTGGGCGCCATGCTCTGGCCACAGCGCACCAGCAAGGGGTCGCCCGTCAGTTCGCGCAGACGGCGCAACTGGGAGCTGACAGCCGGCTGGCTGGATTGCAGGCGGATGGCCGCCCGGGAAACGCTGCATTCGGTGATCACGGTGTGCAAGACCCGGATGAGAGACAGGTCGATCTTGTCGAAAAGCGCGCTCTTGCTCATACGCCGTCGTTGATCCTCGATATAAGCGACATGGTATACCCCTTGCATGGCAGCGCGGTACCCTTTGAATGTCTCTCTGCGCACGTTTCACACGCCTTTCCCGCGTCTGCCGCGCTCATCCCGCCCTCTTCCGGAGCCAACATGACCGATCCCACCCCTCGTCCCATCCGCTTCGTGCACCAGGGGCAGATCCGGGAAGTCAGTGGGTTGCCCCCCACGACCACCGTGCTGCAATGGCTGCGGGAACACGCGCACTGCACCGGTACGAAAGAGGGCTGCGCGGAAGGAGACTGCGGCGCATGCACCGTGGTGGTGGCCGAGGCGGACCCTGTGTCCGGCGAGCTGACGCGGCGCACCGTCAACAGCTGCATCCAGTTTCTGCCCACGCTGGACGGCAAAGCACTGCTGACCGTGGAAGACGTCACCCGGTCGGCCGGGCCCGGGCAGCTTCATCCCTGCCAGGAAGCGTTGGTCGCCTGCCATGGCTCGCAATGCGGGTTCTGCACGCCGGGCTTCGTCATGTCGCTGTGGCACAGCTACGAAACGCACGAGACCGCGCTGCCCCGTCCCGCGCTGGCCGACGCCCTGTCAGGCAACCTGTGTCGCTGCACCGGCTACCGCCCGATTCTGGATGCGGGTGAGCAGATGTATGCGGCGCCGCGCACGACCATGGACCTGGCGCCCATCCAATCGCTGCTGCACCAACTGAACCAGACCGACGCCGCCAGCCTGCTGTACGAAGGCCCGAACGCGGCGCAAGCCGGGAAGGCACAGCGCTTCCACGCCCCCCGCACGCTGGCCGAGCTGGCCACACTGCGGGCCGCCCTGCCCCACGCCCGCCTGCTGGCGGGCAGCACCGATGTGGGCCTGTGGGTCACCAAGCAGTTCCGGGATCTGGGCGAGCTGATCTACCTCGGCCGCGTGGCCGAACTGCGCCACCTGGGTCGCCACGTCGACGCCGGCGGCACCACGCTCGAGATCGGCGCCGGCGTGGCGCTGGAAGACGCCTGGTCTGCACTGAGCGAGGCCATTCCGGCCCTGCGCGAGGTGTGGCTGCGTTTCGCCTCGCCGCCGGTGCGGCACGCGGGCACGATGGGCGGCAACGTGGCCAACGGCTCCCCGATCGGCGACAGCGCCCCGATTCTGCTGGCCCTGAACGCCACGGTGATCCTGCGCCACGGAGACAGCCAGCGTGAACTGCCTCTTTCGGACTTCTACTTGGACTACATGAAGAACGCGATGCAGGCAGGCGAGTTCCTGCAGGGCATCCGGGTGCCCGTGCCTGGGACGGCCGACGAGCGCTTCCGCGCCTACAAGGTGTCCAAGCGCCGCGACAGCGACATCTCGGCCGTGTGCGCCGGCCTGTGGGTGAAGCTGGACGGTGACACGGTGACCGAAGCCCGACTGGGATGGGGCGGCATGGCGGCCACGGCCCGACGCGCCCGCGCCACCGAAGCGGCCCTGGTGGGCCAACCCTGGAACGAGACCACCCTGCGGCGCGCCCAGGCAGCCCTGGCCACCGACTTCACCCCCATGACGGACCTGCGTGCAAGCGACCGCTACCGCCAGCGTGTGGCCGCCAACCTGCTCGAGCGGTTCTGGCTCGAGACACGTCCGGACGCGCCGCTGGCTGCGGACCAGATTCAGGTCTGGCCTGCCACCTGCTGACACTGAAAGGCCCACCTCATGAACCAGCCCACCGAAGCCTTTCTGACCCTGCAAGCCCACAGCAACGCGGCACCGAATGCGGCCACCAGCGCCACGGCGGCCGGCCGACCGCTGCCTCACGAATCCGCGCGGCTGCACGTGGCCGGGCAAGCGCACTACATCGACGACCTGCCCGAACTGGCCGGCACCCTGCACGCCGTCCTGGGCCT
>JAJUHM010000372.1 GCA_029279925.1 Aquabacterium olei | reverse complement strand
GGTGTGGAACAAGGACTCAGCCTGACAGCAGAACCCACGCCGGCCCCGCTGCCCGGACTGGTCATGGCACCGGCCGAGCAGGCCATCTGGCTGGCGAGCCTGCACGCCGCGCCCCATGGCGTGCGCCGCATGAGCCGACAGGTGCCCGGCGTGGTCGAAACCTCGAACAACCTGGGCGTCGTCAGCCTCACGCCCGAAGGCGGCCAGGCGCACTTCATGGTGCGCTCGCTGCGCGACAGCGGCAGCCTGGCGCTGGCCGAAGAGATCGCCAGCCTGTTCCAGCTCAGCGGCACCACGGTCGACATCAACGGCCACTACCCCGGCTGGACGCCGAACCCGGGTTCGCCGCTGCTGGCCTTGTGCCAGCGGGTCTATGCCGATCGCCACGGGGCCCCGGCACACGTGCAGGTCATCCATGCTGGGCTGGAATGCGGCATCCTGGCTGCGAAACACCCGGGGATGGACATCGTGTCCTTCGGCCCCACCATCCGCGGCGCGCACGCCCCGGGCGAGCGCGTGGAAGTGGCCTCGGTGGGCCGGTGCCATGACCTGCTGCGGGCCATCCTGGCGGAAGCCGCCGTCCGGCCGCCCCAGGCGGGCGCAGCCACTGTCTGAGCGATCAGGCGGCGTCGGGTCCGGTACACGGCGCGCGCGCCCATCCCGCTCACAGGCCATCGCCCGGAGACCCCACCGTGCCCCGCATCTTCGACCCGCTGACCGGCGACCTGTTCGCCGACCTGCCGCCGGCAGACGCTGCGGACGGCGCGGCTGCGGCCGTTTCCGGGGAGCGGGCCGCGCGCATCGACCTGGACGAGGGTGTGGTGCTGCTGCCTGGCCGGGCACTCGACGACGAGGCGGGCATCCTGGCCGGGGTGCAGTCGGTCATCGCCACCGCCCCGTGGCGCCAGATGCAGACGCCGGGTGGCCTCACCATGCAAGTGGCCATGAGCAACGCGGGCGCACTGGGCTGGATCAGCGACCGGCGCGGCTACCGCTACAGCGGCATCGACCCCTTGCGCGAAGCCCCTTGGCCGCCGATGCCGGACGCCTTCCTGGCGCTGGCGCGCACCGCCGCCGAGGCCGCCGGCTTTCCCGGCTTCGAGCCCGATGCCTGCCTGGTCAACCGCTACGCGCCGGGCACGCGGCTGTCGCTGCACCAGGATCGCAACGAGCGGGATTTCAGCGCGCCCATCGTGTCGGTCTCGCTGGGCGTGCCCGCGACCTTTCTGCTGGGCGGCCTGGCACGCTCCGACCGCACCCGCCCCGTTCCCCTGCAACACGGCGACGTGCTGGTGTGGGGTGGTCCGGCGCGGCTGCGCTTCCATGGCGTGCGGCCGATCAAGACGGCGCACCACCCGGCCTTCGGGCCCGACCGGATCAATCTCACCTTCCGGCGCGCAGGGTGAAGCAGCCCGACGGGCGGCATCAGCGCGCGGGCGCGTCGATGCCGCCGTCCAGGCGGATCTGCACGGCGCCGCTGCGCGCCAGCTGCGCCACCACGTCGCGCGCCACCGCGGCCACCTCCCGACCGGCGTACAGCGCGGCCAGGGCAGGCTGCCGATCGAAGGCGGCCTGCACAATGGCCTCGATCGCGGACTGACTCAGTGAGCGAGCCTCCATCAGCTTGAACGACACCAGCACCTTGAGCGCGTACTCGGCGTGCTTCACCGGCTCGTTGCGCAACCAGTTCAACCGCGCTTGCGCCGCTTCGAGCGCCGGCTGCACCGCGGTGAACGGCGCGCCATGTCCCGGGATCACGACACGCGGCGCCAGGTCGGCGATCAGCGCCAGCGTGGCCGCCTGGGCCTCGAAGCCCGCCTCGCCGACGAGTTCGGGAAAGATCACGCCGAATCCCTTCTCCCACAGCGCATCGGCCGATACCAGCACACCCTGTCGATCGCACCACAGCATCACCATGGCATCGTCATGGCCCTCGGCGGGCAGCAAGGTCCAGTCCTCGCCCCCCAGGTGCAGGGTCTGGTGGGGGTGCACCAATGCATCGAACCGGAAGCGCGGGCACTGCTGGCTGGTGGGGCGGTAACTCAGGCGGTCTTCGTCCCACACGGCGGCCGCCTCGCTCTCGCCGGGCGGGATCCAGGTGACGCAATCGTGCCGGTCCTGCAGCGCCGCGTTGCCGCCAGCGTGGTCGGAATGCAGGTGAGTGTTGACGATGCGCTTCAACGGCCGGCCCGCGAGCGCCTGGTCGATCAAGCGCAGCGTGTCGTCCACTTCCGTGACGTAGCCGGTGTCGACCACGGTCGCGCCGTCGTCGTCGAACAGCAGGATCTGGTTGGAGGACAGCCAGCCGCGTTCGAGCACGCGGAGGGAGGGGGGCAGGGGCACGGCGTTCGAGGGCATGGGGCGATGATGCGACCTTGCCCACCGACCGCGGGCTGGGGAATGCCGTGGTTGACAGCACAGCAGGGCCGAAAAAAAGGCCTGCACCCTCGCGGGCGCAGGCCTCTCAAGGAACCGATCGGTTCACGCTGTCATCGTTCAACCCTGGCGGATCAGGTGGTCGAAGGCGCTCAATGCCGCCGTCGCACCGGCCCCGGCCGCGATCACGATCTGCTTGTACGGCACCGTGGTGCAGTCACCGGCCGCGAACACGCCCGGCACGTTGGTGTGGCCCTTCGCGTCGACGATGATCTCGCCGAACTTGCTCAACTCGACCGTGCCGCGCAGGAACTCGGTGTTGGGCACCAGGCCGATCTGCACGAACACACCTTCCAGCGGCACCGTGTGCTCTTCACCCGAGACGCGGTCCTTGTACTTCAGGCCATTGACCTTGCCCTCTGCGCCGGTGATCTCGGTGGTCTGCGCGTTGGTGTGGATGGTCACGTTCGGCAGGCTCTTGAGCTTGTTGACCAGCACGGCGTCGGCCTTGAGCGTGTCGGCGAATTCGATCAGCGTCACGTGGGCCACGATGCCAGCCAAGTCGATGGCGGCCTCGACACCAGAGTTGCCGCCGCCGATGACGGCCGTGCGCTTGCCCTTGAACAGCGGGCCATCGCAGTGCGGGCAGTAGGCCACGCCCTTGTTCTTGTACTCGGCTTCGCCGGGCACGTTCACGTTGCGCCAACGGGCACCGGTCGACAGGATCACGGTCTTGGCCTTGAGCGTGCCGCCGTTTTCCATCTTCACCTGGATCAGGTCACCGGGCTTGGCAGCCGGGATGATCTGCGCGGCCTTCTGCAGGTTCATGATGTCGACGTCGTACGCCTTGGCGTGGGCTTCCAGCGCGGCAGCCAGCTTCGGCCCGTCGGTTTCCAGCACCGAGATGTAGTTCTCGATGGCCAGCGTGTCGTTCACCTGCCCGCCGAAGCGTTCGGCGGCGATGCCGGTGCGGATGCCCTTGCGGGCTGCGTACACACCCGCGGCTGCACCGGCAGGGCCACCGCCCACGATCAGCACGTCGTACGGCGCCTTGGCGTCGATCTTGGCGGCTTCCTTGGCAGCCGAGTTGGTGTCGAGCTTGGCCACGATCTCGGCCACCGACATCTTGCCCGAGGCGAACACCTGGCCGTTGAGGAAGACCATGGGCACCGCCATGATCTCGCGCTTCTCGACCTCTTCCTGGAAGGCGCCACCTTCGATGACGGTGGTCTTGACCTTCGGGTTCAGGATGGCCATGAGCGACAGCGCCTGCACCACGTCCGGGCAGTTGTGGCAGCTCAGGGACATGTAGACCTCGAAGTTGAAGTCGCCGTCCAGGGCGCGAATGTTGTCCAGCGTTTCGGCTTCTTC
>JAJUHM010000371.1 GCA_029279925.1 Aquabacterium olei | reverse complement strand
GCCCGCGCCAGCGCCTCCTCCATCGAGCCCACCTCGGCCACCACCCGCTTCTCGGGCTGCAGCTTGCGCAAGCGCCCCACGGTGTCGTCCACGCTGTGGTCCACGAACAGGCGGTGCTCGGGAAACAGCAGCACGGTTTCGGACAGGCCCAAGCGGTGCATGACGCCCCCGCCCGCGTGCACCGCCTTGGCGGCCAGTGCGCGGGTGCCCGGAAACGCCTTGCGCGTGCACGCCACCTGTTGTGCGTGGCCTGCGGCCCGCAACACGGTCACGATGCGGGCCACGGCACTGGCAATGCCGCTTCCGTACTCGACCAGCGTCTGCGCCACCTTCCATGCCAGCAACAGGCCCGGCACCGGGCCATGGGCCGCCAGCAGTTCGGTGCCGGCCAGCACGTGCCGGCCCGTCGGCGTGCTCACGTGGGCCTGCGCCCCGCACAGCTGGAACAGGCGCACCGCCTCTTCACTGCCACACACCGTCATGGGCTGGCGGGCGGCAAACACGACCCGCCCCGGCACATCGGGCAGGCCCAGGCTGTCGGTGGTGAGGTCACCGTAGGGCGCGTCCTCATGCAGCAGCGCCTGAAGGACGACATCGCTCAGCACGGATGGCATGGCATCTCCTCAGCCGGCCTTTTGCCGGCGCATGCCGCATGTTCTCACCCTCGGCATGGACCCACTTTGTGGCAGACCAATACCCCGTCGTCCAGCACGGCCACGCCGTAAGGGGCCCCGTCATGCACGAGCGCTGCGCCATGTCGAGGGCGGTCAGCCCATCAGGGCCGCCCCCTTGACCTGCGCGAACACGGCCTGGCCTTCATGCAGTTTCAGGTGCACGCAGGACCGGCGCGTGAGGCGGGCCAGCAGCACAGGCGCCTCGGCCGATGCCTGGCCGCTCTCCGGGCCGGGCAGCAGCGCCAGCCGCAGGGTCACGGTGTCCGGCCCGTCTTCGCGCAAGGCCACGATGCGCGCCGGCAGGATGTTGGCGATGCTGCTGTCGCGGGCGTGGCTGAGCGACACGCTCACATCGCGAGCCAGCACGCGTATCCGCACCTGCGAGCCCGGGGCATGGGCACACTGCCCCACCCAAAGACACAGGCCCTGGAGCGCGAGCCGGCTCTGGCCGAAATCCGGGTCATGTGCCATCACGGTGGCCTGCAGCACCGAGGCAGCCTCATCCAGCTGGCTCAGCGGCAGATCCAGCCGCGACAAGGTCTCGGCCGCCGGCCCGGCCGCCGAGACCCGCCCTGCCCGCATCAGCACCAGGTGGTCCGCGAGGCGGGCCGCCTCGTCCAGCGCATGCGTGACGTACACCAGCGGCACGCCCGACTCGCGGTTGAGGCGTTCGAGATACGGCAGGATCTCGGCCTTGCGTGCGGCATCGAGTGCCGACAGGGGCTCGTCCATCAACAGCAGGCTCGGACTGGTGAGCAAGGCGCGTGCGATCGCGACCCGCTGGCGCTCACCGCCCGACAGCGCCTCCGGCATCCGCCCCAGCAGGTGCCCGATGCCCAGCAGCGCCACGGCCTCGTCCACCGCCACGCGGCGCGATGCCGCCGGCACGCGCCGCCAGCCGTACATCAGGTTGGCTTGCACGGTGAGGTGGGGGAACAGGCTCGCTTCCTGAAAGACGTAGCCGACGGCACGGCGGTGCGTCGGCACCCACACCCTCGCCGCGTCGTCCTGCCACACCTCACTCGCCAGCGCCACCCTCCCCCGGGCGCGCTCCAGACCGGCCAGCGCGCGCAACACCGTGGTCTTGCCACACCCCGAGGGGCCGAACAGCACCGTGACCCCACGGGCCGGCAGGCGCAGCGCCACATCCAGCTCGAAACCGGGGTGCACCACACGAAGGTCGGCTTGCAACTCAGGCATGGCGCGCTCCGGCGCGCAGCCCCGTGCGGCCCGACAGCAGGTACAGCAACCACATCACGCCAAAGCCGAACAGCACCATGCCCCCCGCCAGCACATGGGCCTGGTCATACTCGCTGGCCTCGACATGGCCATAGAGGGCGATCGACAGCACGCGCGTCACACCGGGAATGTTGCCGCCGATCATCAGCACGACACCGAACTCACCCACCGTGTGCGCAAAGCCCAGCACCGCGGCCGTCAGAAAGCCGGGCCGTGCCAGCGGCAGGGCCACGGTGATGAAGCGATCCCAGGGGCTGGCCCGCAGCGTGGCGGCCACCTCCAGGGGGCGCCGGCCCATGGCCTCGAAAGCCTGATGCAGCGGCTGGACCACGAACGGCAGCGAGTGCAGCACCGAGGCCGCCACCAGTCCTTTGAAGGTGAAGGGCAGCAGCCCCCAGCCCATGTCCTGCATGAAGCGCCCGACCGGGCCCTGCGGGCCCAGCAGGATGAGCAGGTAAAAGCCGATCACGGTGGGGGGCAACACCAGCGGCAAGGCCACGATGGCCGCCACCGGGCCCTTGACAGGAGAGCGCGTGTGGGCCCGCCACCAGGCCACCGGCGTTCCCAGCAGCAGCAGCAACGCGGTGGTCACACCGGCCAACTCGGCCGTCAGGACCAGGGCCTGGACGTCTTCAGGCTGCAACCACGCCATGGTTCACAGCCCGTAGCCGTAGGCCTTGATGACGGCCCGGGCCGGCTCGCTTCGGAGGTAGGCCAGCAGCGCGGCTGCGGCCGGATTGCCAGCCCCCTTGGTCAGGAGCACAGCGTCCTGGAGGATGGGGGTGTACAGCCGGGCCGGCACGACCCACCAGGAGCCGATCGACGGCTTGTCGGGCACCGCGACCTGAGACAGCGACACGAAGCCGAGATCGGCATTGCCGGTGGCCACGAACTGATGCGCTTGCGCGATGTTGGCGCCCTGAACGATCCGCGATGCCACGGCGTCAAGCACCCCCAGGGCCCGCAGCACCTCGACACCCGCCGCCCCGTACGGCGCCGCCTTGGGATCGGCAATGGCCAGCCTGCTGAAGCGTCCCGTCGTCAGCAAAGTCCCTTGCGCGTCCACGAGGCCCGGCTTGGCGCTCCACAGCACCAGCGTACCGACGGCATACGTGAAGCGCTGCCCCTTGACCGCCAGCCCCTCCGCTTCCAATTTCTTGGGTGTCTCGTCGTCGGCCGCCAGCAGCACCTCGAACGGGGCGCCCGCCTGGATCTGCGTGTAGAACTTGCCCGTCGAGCCGGTGGCGGCCACGGCCTTGTGGCCGGTCTGCGCCGCGAAATCGGCCGCGATCTTCTGGAACGGCCCGGCAAAGTTGGCAGCCACCGCCACCTGCACTTCACCTGCACCGGCCAGTCCGCAGGCCGCCAGGCCCAGGGCGGCCGTCAAGACCACCCGTCGTGCAGTGGGCCGCCAGGCCATGAGCCTCTTCATGGGCGGTGTCCTTTCAACCAGGGTGCGGGCACGCGACAGGGTGCGACAGACAAGAAGCGGAACATGGCAGCAGAGGCGACAGACCAGGAAAACAGGGTACAGGCCGCTTGTATACCGCACAAAGCGCCCTGCCGTGTCGTCTCAACGCAAACCCGCCCGCTGGGCCTCCCGGCCTCACACGGCGGCGGGTGCGTGCGTGTAGCACTTCTTCGGGCAGATCTTCGAGCACGCCGTGCAGCCGATGCACAGTTCCTGGTGCGCGATGGTCATGACCTTCTTCTCGTACTCTTCGTCCTCGTCGTCATCGTCCGAGATCGACACACGCTCGCCTTCGTCATTGAGCCCGACCAGCTCGAGCACACCGCGTGGGCACACCTTGAAGCAGCGACCGCAGCCGATGCAGGTGGCCTCGTT
>JAJUHM010000370.1 GCA_029279925.1 Aquabacterium olei | reverse complement strand
GGGCGAGTTCGGCATCTACCTGGTGTCCGATGGCGCCAACAAGCCCTACCGCCTGAAGATCCGTGCCCCCGGCTTCCCCCACCTCGCCGCCCTCGACGAGATGAGCCGTGGCCACATGCTGGCCGACGCCGTGGCCATCATCGGCACGATGGACATCGTGTTCGGTGAAATCGACCGCTAAGTGACCGACCTACCCATGCTCAGCGAACAAACCAAAGCGCGGTTCGACCGCGAACTCGCCAAGTACCCGGCTGACCAGCGCGTGTCGGCGGTCATGGCTTGCCTGGCCATCATCCAGCAGGAACGTGGCTGGGTCTCGCCCGAGAGCGAGCAGGAAGTGGCTGACTACATCGGCATGCCCGCGATGGCCGTGCACGAGGTCACCACGTTCTACAACATGTACAACCAGAAGCCCGTTGGTCAGTTCAAGATCAACGTGTGCACCAACCTGCCTTGCCAGCTGCGTGACGGGCAGAAGGCCCTGCAGCACCTGTGCGACAAGCTCGGCGTGGAAGACGGCGGCACCACTGCCGACGGCCTGTTCACCATCCAGCACTGCGAGTGCCTGGGTGCCTGCGCCGATGCGCCGGTGGCCCTGGTCAACGATCGCCAGATGGTGAGCTTCATGAGCAACGAGAAGCTGGACCAGCTGATCGACGTGCTCAAGGCCAACGCCAAGTGAGGTGAAAGACATGCTCGACCTCTCTCAATTCCAGGCGACCGGCGCAGAGACCTGCTTCCACGGCCGCCACATCAACCCCCAGATCTACGCCGATCTGAACGGTGCCAACTGGAGCCTGAAGGACTATGAAGCACGTGGCGGCTATGCCGCGTTGCGCAAGATCCTGGGCAAGGACGGCGGTGAAGGCCTGACGCAGGATCAGGTGATCGCCGAAGTGAAGGCCTCCGGCCTGCGGGGGCGCGGCGGCGCCGGCTTCCCGACCGGCCTGAAGTGGAGCTTCATGCCGCGCGCCTTCCCGGGCCAGAAGTACCTGGTCTGCAACTCCGACGAAGGGGAGCCGGGCACGGCCAAGGACCGCGAGATCCTGCGCCACAACCCGCACATCGTCATCGAAGGCATGGCCATCGCCGCCTACGCGATGGGGATCTCGGTGGGTTTCAACTACATCCACGGCGAGATCTTCGAGGTGTACGAGCGCTTCGAGGCCGCCCTGGAAGAGGCCCGCGCCGCCGGCTACCTCGGCGACAACATCATGGGCAGCAACTTCAGCTTCCAGCTGCACGCGCACCATGGCTTCGGCGCCTACATCTGTGGCGAGGAAACCGCCCTGATCGAGTCGATCGAAGGCAAGAAGGGCCAGCCCCGCTTCAAGCCGCCTTTCCCGGCGAGCTTCGGCGTCTACGGCAAGCCCACCACGATCAACAACACGGACACGTTCGCGGCCGTTCCCTGGATCATCCGCAACGGCGGCGAGGCCGTCCTGGCCGTGGGCAAGCCCAACAACGGCGGCACCAAGCTGTTCACCGTGTCGGGCGATGTGGAGCGTCCGGGCAACTACGAGATCCCGCTGGGCACGCCGTTCTCGACGCTGCTCGAACTGTGTGGCGGCGTGCGTGGCGGCAAGAAGCTCAAGGCCGTGATCCCCGGTGGCTCGTCGTCGCCCGTGATCCCGGCGCACATCATGATGGAGTGCACGATGGACTATGACTCCATCGCCAAGGCCGGCTCGATGCTGGGCTCGGGCGCCGTCATCGTGATGGACGAGACCCGCTGCATGGTCAAGAGCCTGCAACGCCTGTCCTACTTCTACATGCACGAGTCCTGCGGTCAGTGCACACCGTGCCGCGAAGGCACGGGCTGGCTGTGGCGCATGGTCGATCGCATCGAGCGTGGCGAGGGCCGCCCCGAAGACATCGACCTGCTGAACTCGGTGGCCGACAACATCCAGGGCCGCACGATCTGTGCGCTGGGTGATGCCGCCGCCATGCCGGTGCGCGCGTTCATCAAGCACTACCGCGATGAGTTCGTGCACCACATCGAACACAAGACCTGCATGGTCCCGGCCTACATCTGAGAGGGAAACACCGATGGTTGAAATCGAAATCGACGGACAGAAAGTCCAGTGCCAGGAAGGCAGCATGGTGATGCATGCGGCCGAACAGCACGGTACCTACATCCCGCACTTCTGCTACCACAAGAAGCTCTCGATCGCGGCGAACTGCCGCATGTGTCTCGTGGACATCGAGAAGGCGCCCAAGCCGATGCCGGCCTGCGCCACGCCGGTCACGCAGGGCATGATCGTGCGCACCAAGAGCGAGAAAGCCATCAAGGCCCAGCAGGGCGTGATGGAGTTCCTGCTGATCAACCACCCGCTGGATTGCCCGATCTGCGACCAGGGCGGTGAGTGCCAACTGCAGGATCTGGCTGTGGGCTACGGTGGCTCTTCGTCCCGCTACAACGAAGAAAAGCGCGTCGTCTTCAAGAAGGACGTCGGCCCGCTGATCTCGATGGAAGAGATGAGCCGCTGCATCCAGTGCACCCGTTGCGTGCGCTTCGGTCAGGAAGTGGCCGGCGTGATGGAACTGGGCATGCAGCACCGCGGCGAGCACTCCGAGATCGCGACCTTTGTCGGCCGCTCGATCGATTCGGAGTTGTCGGGCAACATGATCGACATCTGCCCCGTGGGCGCGATCACCAGCAAGCCTTTCCGCTACAGCGCCCGCACGTGGGAACTGTCGCGCCGCAAGTCGGTGAGCCCGCACGATTCCGTCGGTGCCAACCTTGTGGTGCAAGTCAAGAACAACCGCGTGATGCGTGTTCTGCCGTTCGAAAACGAATCCATCAACGAGTGCTGGATTTCGGACAAGGACCGCTTCTCGTACGAAGCGCTGAATAGCCCGGAACGTCTCACGCAGCCAATGCTCAAGCAAGGCGGCAAGTGGGTCGAGACCGATTGGCAAACGGCGCTTGAGTATGTGGTCAAGGGGCTGAAGGGCATCAAGTGCGACCATGGCGCGAGCGCGCTGGCCGCGCTCGGCAGCGCTCACAGCACCGTCGAAGAACTGTTCCTGTTGAAGCAGCTGGCGCAGGCGGTCGGTACGCCTAACGTCGACTTCCGTCTGCGTCAGTCGGATTTCTCAGCACCCGTCAACGGTGCACCGTGGCTTGGCACGGCGATCGCCGATCTGTCGAACCTGGACTCGGCGCTCGTGATCGGTTCGGACCTGCGCCGCGATCATCCGCTGTTCGCCGCGCGTCTGCGTCAGGCTGCCAAGAGCGGGACGAAGCTCACGCTCGTGCAAGCCACCAATGACGACGCGCTGATTCCGCAAGCGCAACGCGTGGTTGCCGCACCGTCCGCATGGCTCGATGCACTGGCTGGCATCGCCGGTGCGGTGTCGGAAGCGAATGGCGCGGCGCTGCCGGAAGCCTTCGCTGGCACGCAACCTACGGACGCCGACAAGCAAGTCGCGAAGTCGCTCGCTACCGGCGAACATCGCGTGGTGTTGCTCGGCAACGCCGCGGTTCGTCATCCGGACTTCGCCGCGATTCACGCCGCAGCGCAATGGATCGCAGACGCGACCGGCGCTACGCTGGGTTTCCTCACGGAAGCCGCTAACACGGTCGGCGCGCATCTCGTGAACGCATTGCCGGGTGAGGGTGGTCTGAACGCCCGCGAAGTGTTCGAGCAACCGCGCAAGGGTTATGTGCTGTTGAACGTCGAACCCGAGTTCGACACAGCCAATCCGGTGCAGGCTTTGGCCGCGCTGAAGCAGGCTGAAATGGTCGTCGTGATGTCGCCGTTCCAGATTGGCGCCGAGTACGCTGACGTGCT
>JAJUHM010000369.1 GCA_029279925.1 Aquabacterium olei | reverse complement strand
GGGGCGCAGGAGGAGGCTTTCACATCAAGGCGGGTCAGACCGCAGCGGTCCGGTTGACAGCATACCGCGCGACCAGAGCCAAAAGCTCTTCTTCCCCATAAGGCTTGCCGAGATAGTGGTTGGCCCCGAGCTCCGTGGCCAGATCGCGGTGCTTCTGCGCGATCCGCGAGGTGATCATGATCACCGGCAGGTCGGCAAACTGGCGGTCGGCCCGGATATTGCGCAACAGATCGAAGCCATCCATGCGAGGCATTTCGATGTCGGACAGGACCACGGCAGGCCGCTCTTGCGCGAGCCGCTCGAGTGCCTCCAGACCGTCCTTGGCCAGCACCACGCGGTAGCCTTCCCGGGTCAGCAGGCGTTGCGTGACCTTGCGCACGGTCAGGGAGTCGTCCACGACCAGCACCATCGGCGCGTCGGTGTCCGCTTCCGCCTCGGCGCCGCGCTCCGGCGCCGCCACCGCCGCCGTGTGGGACAACCACCCCTGCGCCGGCGTGCCCAGCGCGGCCAGCGACGCCTGCGTGGCCGCCGTCGCCGCTTCGCCATACACCGTCGCCAGCGCCACCGGGTTGTAGATGAGCGAGACGGCGCCGGACGCCAGCAAGGTCATGCCGGCCAGGCCGGGCAGGCGGGAAAGCTGTGGGCCCAGGTGCTTGACGACGACTTCCTGGTTGCCCAGCACTTCGTCAACGTGCAGCGCGATCCGCTGCTGCGCAGAGCGGATGACGACCACCGGCAGGCTGCGGCCCCCTTCGCTGCCCCGGGGGGATCCGGACAGCAAAGCGCCCAGCCAGTAGAAGGGGAGAACCTGGTCGCCAAACGGGAAGCGGCCCTCGCGGTAGGCCTGCTCCACCTCCTGCGGGCGGGCGCGCCGCACGATCTCGATCAGGTGGGTCGGCACCGCCACCGTGGCCTGCCCGAACCGGAGCATGACCACCTTGGTCACGGCCGTGGTGAGGGGCAGCACCAGCGTGAAGCTGGTGCCCTGCCCTGCGGCCGAGGCCGTCTCGATCCGGCCGCCCATGGCATTGACTTCCGAGCGCACCACGTCCATCCCGATGCCGCGGCCCGCCAGCTCGGTCACCACCTCGGCGGTCGAAAAACCCGGGGTGAAGATCAGCTGGGCCAACTCGGCCTCGGTGGGCTCAGCGTCGGCCGACAACAAGCCGGCGGCACGGGCTCTCTCGGCGATGCCCTGCAGGTCGAGCCCCGCACCGTCATCACGGAAGGCGATGCTGACTTCGTTGCCTTCCTGCTTGAGCGACACGGTGATCTGCCCGGTGGCGTCCTTGCCCGCCATCTCACGCTGGGTCGGGGTTTCGATGCCGTGGGTGATGCAGTTGCGCAGCAGGTGCTCGAAGGCGCCCGTCATGCGCTCCAGCACGCCCCGGTCGATTTCCGTCTGGCCCCCGAACACATCCAGGCGCACCTGCTTGCCGGTTTCCTTCGCGGCCTGCCGCACCACGCGGTAGAGGCGGTCCGACAGGCTGTCGAACTCGACCATGCGGGTGCGCAGCAGGTCGTCTTGCAGATCTCGGGTCAGACGGGCCTGGGCCGCCAGTTGGTCTTCGGCGGTCTCCAGGCTGCGTTGCAGCGTGCGCTGCACGGTGGCCACGTCGTTGACCGACTCGGCCATCATCCGCGTCAGCTCCTGGAAGCGGGTGTAGCGGTCAAACTCGAGCGGATCGAAGTCCTGCGCTGCGGCCCGGGCGGCTTCCATCCGGGTACTGAGCTGGGTCTCGGCCTGCAGCTCGATGTCGCGCAGCTGTTGACGCAGACGATCCAGGTTGTCCGTGAGGTCGGTCAGCGACCCGCGGATCTGCCCTACCTGAGACTGCAGCCGGGTGCGGGTGATGGAGACCTCGCCGGCGTGGTTCACCAGGCGGTCCAGCAACTGCGGGCGCACGCGCACCGATGCCTGCGACACCGGGGCGGCCACCTCGCGCCCGGGCATTGACCCGGGCCCTGTGCCGGGCACCTGTGCACGGGCCCAGTCGATGGCCCCCGTGGCGTCCTCCGCCAATGGGGCAGGCAGGTCGGGATCGTCTGCTTCCGGGGCCAATGGCTGGAGCGAGGCGTCCGGGTCGGTGGGGCGCGTCTCGCTCTCGGGCTCCGTCAGGGTGACCTCCGCCGACTCGGCGGCCGGCCAGGGCTCGACCAGCCCCTGGGCTTCCTGCTGTCGCAACAGCTCGAACAGCTCGAGCAGCCGGTCGACGCTGGCCTCCAGCGGCGCCACATCGTCCTGTTGCAGGGCCTCGGCTGCCAGCAGCCGCTCGATGCGCGACTCCAGCCGGTGTGCCAGCTCGCCAAGGCGCATGGCACCGGCCAGGCGGGCGCCCCCCTTGAACGTGTGCAGGGTGCGCATGCAGGCCGTGGCCGCAGCCGGGTTGTCCGGCATGTCGCGCCACTGGCGCATCTGGTTGGCCAGCTGGGGCAGCAGTTCCTGCGCCTCTTCCTCGAAGATCGGGAACAGATCGGCGTCGACGTGGTCCTGCGCATCCAGATCGGACTCGTCGTCCCAGGTTGCGCCGCCCGTGTTCCGGCCGCTTGCCCGTGCGGCCGACGGCGTCGGCACCGGCTCATCCGGGAGCGCATCCAGCGCGCTGAACGCGGGGATACCGAGCGGGGCCGCCTGCGTCGGCGGGGTGTCATCGGAGGGGGCGGTCGCTTCGATCGCTTCGATGGTGTCCGCCGGCTCCATGACATCGGCGGCAGGTTCGGGTTCGGGCTCCGCCTGGGGTTCCAGCTCACCCTCCGGCTCGGTCAAGTCGGCCGAGTGCACCAGCCGCAGATGACCCCGCCCAGGCTGCGCCGACAGCTCGGT
The DNA here is from genome assembly GCA_029279925.1 of Aquabacterium olei. Lineage (GTDB taxonomy): Bacteria > Pseudomonadota > Gammaproteobacteria > Burkholderiales > Burkholderiaceae_C > Aquabacterium > Aquabacterium olei_A. The sequence continues at coordinate 973 of JAJUHM010000369.1, read as the reverse complement.
CTCGCCGCCATCACCTCGGAGGCTTCGTGCTTCGAGCCGGCGCGAAGCCTCATGGTCGTACTGAGCCAGGCGGTCCAGCAATTCAGGGTCGGGCGACTTGAGGAAGCCAGCCGCGAACTGGTGCAGCAGGCGACGGATTTCGTCGGCCGCGCCGTTGAAGAGGGCGGCCTCATCGGCCTGCCCTGCCCCCAAGGCCTGCGACTTCATCAGGGCGTGCTCGAGCAAGCGAGCAAGCTGCGACAGCTCGGTGTAGCCCACGGTGGCCGAGTTGCCGGCCAGCGAGTGCGCCAGGGCGATCGGCTCGTCCCCTACCGGCGCGTGCAGTTCGAGCGCCCACTCGCCCAGCAGGGTGCACAGGCGCCGGGACTGCTCGTCGGCCTCGTTGAGGTAGATGTTGAACAACGGGATGCTGATCCGCAGGGGGCCCACCACCTTCACCTGCTCGTCGGTCGGTTCAGCCGCTTCGGGCGACTCCGGCGACTCCGGCGACTCGGGCGGATAGCGCGGATCGAGCGGATCGGGCGACCCGGGCAACTCGGACGACTCAGGCCATTGCGATGACTCGGTCGACTGGTGGGGTTCGCCTTCCGGCCAGGCCGCTTCGTCCGAGGACGGCGTGATGTCCTCGATCATCAGGTCGACCGCCAGCTCGTCGTCATCCGGCCCTGTCGGGCCGGCGCCCTCCAGGACGCCAGGGTGCGTCGGCGCCGCAGACAGGTCCCCGAAATCGGACGGCTCCTGCAGGTCCAGCGTGACGTCGGCCTCATCGAGGCCAGCCTCTCCGGCCTGGTCGGCCGGCACATGGACCTCCATGGTGTCGAGGTCGAGCGCGAGCCGATCCAGCGTCGGCGTGCGGATCTCGCCGCCGTAGCAGCCAATGTCGGAGTAGCCCATGTCATCGCTCATGATGAGCACGACGTTCGGCCGCGGCGCGCGTTCCTGTCCGGCCCCCTGCGCATCAACACGCGGCTTG
>JAJUHM010000368.1 GCA_029279925.1 Aquabacterium olei | reverse complement strand
GCACGCTCTGCGCCACCCACGCGAGTTGGCGCGCGCCGGCCGGCGCGCCGTCGACGCGGCACGCGCCAGCGGCGGCGCCGTGGTGGCGGCCGGCGGGGACGGCACGGTCAACGCGCTGGCCGCACTGGTGCTGCCCACCGGTCTGCCGTTCGGGGTGTTGCCACAAGGCACGTTCAACTATGTGGCCCGCGCTCACGGCATTCCGACCGACACCGAAGCCGCCCTGCAAGGGCTGTTGAATGCCCGCATCCAGCCGGTGCGCGTCGGCCTGGTCAACGGCCGGCCCTTCCTGGTCAATGCCAGCATGGGACTGTACGCGCGGGCGCTCGATGACCGGGAGGAGATCAAGGGCCGGCTCGGGCGCAGCCGCCCGGTCGCCATGCTGGCCGGCCTGCTGACCGTGCTGCGCCCGCATCGCAACTGGGTGATCCAGCTCGAGGTGGATGGCCAGGCCACGACCGTCGTCACCCCCACCCTGTTTGTCGGCAACAACGCGCTGCAGCTCCAGCAACTGGGGCTGGATGCAGCCGCACAGCCCGGTGAGGACCAGCTGATGGCCATCATGACGGCCCCCATGAGCCGCATGCAGATGCTCGGTCTGCTGCTGCGCGGTGCAGCCGGCCGGCTTGCCGAAGCGGAAGCCGTGACCTGCCTGCCGTTTCACACCCTGACCCTCAGCCCGCGCCTGCCCCGCAAGCCCCGGCGACTCAAGGTCGCCACGGACGGCGAAACCACCTTCATGCAAACCCCGCTGCGCTTCACGGTGGCGCCGCAGCGGCTGCAGTTGCTCGTGCCGGCATGAGGGCGGCATGCCGGTGCTGCTGCAGATGTCCGACACCCACTTCGGGACCGAGTGCCCCGCAGCACTCGAGGCCCTGGCCGCCTTGTGGGCGCAAGAGCAACCCGAAGTGCTCGTCTGGTCGGGCGACATCACCCAGCGTGCGCGCGGGGCCGAGTTCGACGCCGCACGGCGCTTCCATGCCCGCCTGCGTCCGCGCCACACGGTCTGCGTCCCGGGCAACCACGACATCCCGCTGTTCAACCTGCCGGCGCGCCTGCTCGATCCCTACCGCCGCTACCACCGGGCGTTCGGCCCCCCGGACGATGTCTGCCTGTCCCTGCCCGACCTGCTGGTGCTCGGCGTCAACACCACACGGGCATGGCGGCACAAGCACGGTGAGGTGTCGGCCGCCCAGGTGGAGCGCGTGGCCGCCCGCCTGCGCCGCGGCACGCCCGGCCAACTCCGGGTGGTCGTGGTGCACCAGCCCCTGTGGGTGACCCAGCCGCAGGACCGACGCAACCTCCTGCGCGGCCATGCCCGCGCCCTGTCCTGCTGGGCCGAAGCGGGCATGCAGGTGGTGCTCAGCGGCCACATCCACCTGCCGTCCATCCATCCGATCGCGCGCGCTGGCGCAGCGCCTTTTGCCGCACCTGTGTGGAACGTCCAGGCAGGCACCGCGGTGTCCCGCCGGGTGCGCGGCCACGCGCCCAACTCCGTCAACCTGATCCGCCTGGGGCAGGGCTCGGCCACCGACGCCGTCATCGAGCGCTGGGACTTCGACCACCAGGCAGCGGCATTCCGGCGCGTCGAGGCCCATGCCATGGCCGCCCCCCTGATGCCGTGATGCGCCCTGACACACGGCGTGACGACAATGGCGGCGTATGACGCCCATGCCGCCCGCCACACCACCCGCTCCACCCACCTTCCGCGAAGCCGTGGCCTACTGGCTGCGGCTGGGATTTCTGAGCTTCGGTGGCCCGGCGGGCCAGATCGCGCTGATGCACGACGACCTGGTGGAGCGCCGGCGCTGGATCTCCGAGCGGCGCTTTCTGCATGCACTGAACTACTGCATGGTGCTGCCCGGCCCCGAGGCCCAGCAGCTCGCAACCTACATCGGCTGGCTGATGCACCGCACCTGGGGCGGCCTCGTCGCAGGCGGGCTCTTCGTGCTGCCGTCCTTGCTGATCCTGATCGCGCTGTCGTGGGTCTACCTGGCGTGGGGGCATGTGCCGGCAGTGGCCGCAGCCCTGTACGGCATCAAGCCGGCCGTCACCGCCATCGTGGTCTCGGCCGCGGTGCGCATCGGCAAACGCACCCTGCGCAACGCCTGGTTGTGGGGCATCGCGGCCGCGGCCTTCGTCGCCATCTTCGCCGCCGGCCTGCCTTTCCCCCTGATCGTGATCGCGGCTGGCCTGATTGGCCACCTGGGCGGGCGGGTGGCCCCCGCCGCCTTCACCGCCAGCGCGGGCCACGGACAGGCCGGTGGGCCTCACGCACCGGCCGTCATCGACGACACGACGCCCGTGCCGAGCCATGCCTGCTTCACGTGGGCGCGCTTTGCGCGGGTGCTGGCGGCAGGCCTCGGCCTGTGGGCCCTCGGCATGGGCGCGCTGACGCTGCTGCTCGGCTGGCAGGCCGTGCTCACGCAGATGGCCTGGTTCTTCACCAAGGCAGCGCTGCTGACCTTCGGCGGTGCTTATGCGGTGCTGCCTTACGTCTATCAGGGTGCGGTCGACCACTTCCAATGGCTCACCGCCGGGCAGATGATCGATGGCTTGGCGTTGGGCGAGACCACGCCGGGGCCGCTCATCATGGTGGTGTCCTACGTCGGCTTCGTCGGCGGCTGGACCCACGCACTGTTCGGCCCCGACGCCCTGCCGCTGGCCGGCATCGCGGCCGCCTGCGTGGTCACGCTGTTCACCTTCCTGCCGTCGTTCTGCTTCATCTTCCTCGGCGCGCCCTTCATCGAGTCCACGCACGGCAAGCTCGCCTTCACCGCGCCGCTGACCGGCATCACCGCCGCGGTCGTCGGCGTCATCGTGAACCTGGCGCTGTTCTTTGCGTGGCACGTGCTGTGGCCCGCAGGCTGGTCGGGCCCGTTCGAATGGCCCGCCGCGGTCATCGGGGTGCTGGCGGCCGTGGCGTTGATCCGCTTTCAGACCAGCGTGATCAAGGTGGTGCTGGTGTCGGCGGCAGCCGGGCTGGTCGTGCGCCTGCTGCCCGGGCTCATGACCTGAGTGCCATCTTCGCTTCCAGGCCGGCCTTGACCTGCGGCCACTCGGCGGCGGTGATGCTGAAGATCACCGAGTTGCGCACAAAGCCGTCGCGCATGACCATGTGGCTGCGCAGCAGCCCTTCCTGAACCGCGCCCAGCCGCGCGATGGCCTGACGCGACCGCGTGTTGCGCTCGTCGGTCAGGAGTTCGACCCGGTTGCAGCCCCACACCTCGAAGGCGTGGGTCAGCATCAGGCACTTTGCCTCGGTGTTGATCGCCGTGCGCTGGGCCGACGCGGCCAGGAACGTGAAGCCGATCTCGACGCGGCGGTGGGCCGCCTCGATGTTGCGAAAGCGCGTGCTGCCCACCACACGGCCCGTGGCCGCGTCCACCGTGGCAAAGGCCAGTTCGCGCCCTGCGGCGAACGCCGCCTCGGCGTTTGCCAGCAGGCCCGCCACCTCCGCCGGGGGCGGCACAAAGGTGAAGGGCAGTTCCCACAAACGCCCGTCTTCGATCGCCAGCGCAAGACCGGGCAGGTGAGAGGCCACCAGCGGCTCCAGCCGCACATGCCGTCCCACCAGCGCCACCTTATCGATCTTCATTCAACCCACCTCGTCTTTTTTCTGCCGATCACGCCAGCATGCACCAAAACCTGGTGCCAAGCGCCCCGGATCCAGGGACTTTGCCTGATGTGCGGGGGCGCCCGCCTGGGGCTGAATAGCCGGTGACGCACCGTACCACGCCCACACCCGCATGCCCTCCGTCCATCCCGCCGTGCACCTGACACCCGCTCGTCGACACCGCCT
>JAJUHM010000367.1 GCA_029279925.1 Aquabacterium olei | reverse complement strand
TGGCCAGCCGCATCGACGACGCGCGCCCCACGGTCGTGGTCACCGCCGATGCCGGCTCGCGTGGCGGCAAGGTCATCCCCTACAAGCCGCTGCTGGACGAGGCCCTGGCCCAGTGCAGCCACAGCGTGCCGCACGTGCTGCTGGTCAACCGTGGTCTGGCCGACGCCAGCATGACCGCCCCGCGCGACGTGGACTTCGCCCAGGCCCGTGAGGCCGTGCTCGATGCACAGGTCCCCTGCACCTGGGTGCCATCCGAGCACCCGAGCTACACGCTCTACACCAGCGGCACCACCGGCAAGCCCAAGGGCGTGCAGCGTGACACCGGCGGCTACACCGTGGCGCTGGCCACCTCGATGGAGCAGATCTACTGCGGCAAGCCCGGCGAGGTTTTCTTCTGCACCAGCGACATCGGCTGGGTCGTGGGCCACAGCTACATCGTCTACGGCCCACTGATCGCCGGCATGGCCACCATCGTCTACGAAGGCCTCCCGATCCGGCCGGATGCCGCCATCTGGTGGTCGCTGGTCGAGAAGTACAAGGTCAGCGTGATGTTCTCGGCGCCGACCGCCGTGCGCGTGCCGAAAAAGCAGGACCCGGAGTGCCTGCGCCGACATGACCTGAGCAGCCTGCGCCACCTCTTCCTGGCCGGCGAGCCGCTGGACGAGCCCACAGCCGCCTGGATCGGCGAGGCGATCGGCAAGCCCATCGTGGACAACTACTGGCAGACCGAGACGGGCTGGCCCATCCTGAGCCTGGCGCGCGGCATCGACCCCGATGCCAAGACCCGCCTGGGCTCGCCCGGCATCCCCATGCCCGGCTACGACGTGAAGCTCCTGGACGACCAGACCGGCGCCGAACTGACGGAGCCGAACCGCAAGGGCGTGCTGACCATCGGCTACCCGCTGCCGCCGGGCTGCCTGCAGACCGTGTGGGGGGACGACGACCGCTACGTCAAGACCTACTGGAGCACCTTCCCGCACAAGCCGGTCTACAACACCTTCGACTGGGGCCTGCGCGACGCCGACGGCTACTACTTCATCCTGGGCCGCACCGACGACGTGATCAACGTGGCCGGCCACCGCCTGGGCACCCGCGAGATCGAGGAAGCCGTGAGCAGCCATGCCGGCGTGGCCGAGGTGGCCGTGGTGGGCGTGGCCGATCAGCTCAAGGGCCAGGTGGCGCGCGCCTTCGTGGTGGCGCGTGACCCGTCGCGCACCGCCACCCCCGCGCTGCGTCAGGCGCTCGAAACCGAGATCATGCAGACGGTGGACCGGCAGCTCGGCGCCGTGGCCCGCCCGGCCCGCGTCGATTTTGTGAACGTGCTGCCCAAAACCCGCTCGGGCAAGCTGCTGCGCCGCGCCATCCAGGCGGTGTGCGAAGGCCGGGCCACCGGCGACCTGACCACGATCGAAGACCCGACCGCCTTGCAACAGTTGCAGGACGCGGTCAGCGAGGTGCGGGGCTGACGGACGCCGTTGCCCCAGGGCGCCTTGCTGGCCGCCATTACATCCCCCCGGGCGCCCCACCGGCCCGGACCTGAAGGCGAGACAAGGGTCTCGCCTTTTTTCTGGGGGGCGTCAGACGGCCGTCTGGTGGATCACGTCCCGCACACGCGGGTAGATCTCGTTCTGCCAGCGCCGGCCGCTGAACACGCCGTAGTGCCCGACCCCGGTCTGCACGTGGTGCGTGCGCCAGTAGGGCCGGACGGTCGTGCACAGGTCCTGCGCCGCCACCGTCTGGCCCACCGAGCAGATGTCGTCGCGCTCGCCTTCCACGGTCATCAGCGCCGTGCGGCGGATGGCCTGGGGCGCGATCTTCACGCCCTGGAAAGTCAGCTCCCCCCGCGGCAGGTCGTAGGTCTGGAACACCTTGTTGACGGTCTCGAGGTAGAACTCGGCCGGCAGATCGGCCACGGCGAAGTACTCCTCGTAGAAGCGCTTGGCGGCCTCGGCCTTGGCGTGGTCGCCCGCCGCGATGGCCGCGTACATGTCCTCGAACGCCTGGATGTGCCGGGCCTTGTTCATGCTCATGAAGGCCGTCAGCTGGACGAAGCCGGGGTACACCTTGCGGCCGGCACCGCGCTGGGGCCAGGGCACGGTGTGGATCATGTGCTCCTCGAACCAGCTGATGGGCTTGCTGGTCGCCAGCTCGTTGACGGTGGTCGGGTTCACCCGGCAGTCGATCGGCCCGGCCATCAGGGTCAGGCTGCGCGGCTGGGCCGGATGGGCATCCTGCGCCATGGCCGACGTGGCCGCCAGGGCCGCCACACAGGGCTGGCAGATCGCCATCAGGTGGGATCCCGGCCCCATGCGATCGAGGAAGCGGATGACGTGATCGGTGTAGTGATCCAGGCCGAAGGCCCCGTGCTTCAGCGGCACGTCGCGCGCATTGGCCCAGTCGGTGATGAATACGTCGTGGTCCTGCAGCAGCGTGCGCACGGTGTCGCGCAACAAGGTGGCAAAGTGACCGGACATCGGGGCCACCAGCAGCACGCGGGGCTGCTCGGGCGCGCCCTCCTTGCGGAAGCGCAGCAGCGTCGCAAAGGGGGTGACCATCACCGGCTCTTCGACCACGTCGTAGCTGCGCCCCAGTGACACCACCTGCTCGATGCCGAATGCCGGCCGCTGGTGCGTGATCCGCATCCGTGAGAACACGTCGGCCGCCGCGGCCAGGCTGCGCCCGAACGGGCCACCCGCCCAGTTCTCTTCGTGCAAGGCCTCGGTCGATGCGTCCGGGAAGACCGCGTGCCACCAGTCGGCAAGCCGCCCGGCTGCCTCGCGCCAGGGGTCAAGCAGCATGTGCTGCGTCTGATAAGCCGTGTAGAGCATGGGATGCGGTGTTGAACAGCAATGCGCTCAGTTGAGCAAGCGCTATGCCATTGCACGCTGACGCTTGGCACATGGCTTGCAAACACGCCACCCGCCCGGCCTGCCACCGCAGGCCGGGCCGCCACACGGAGACACCATGGCCAGCACCGACACCGCGCCCGTGAAGAAAGAGAAAGCCGCTCGCAAGACGACCAGCCGTGCCGCCCCCCCTCCTGGCCCGCGCCGCATCGACACCAGCACCACGCTGACCATCACGAGCAAGAACTACTCATCGTGGTCACTGCGGGGCTGGCTGCTGGCGCGCTTTGCCGGCCTGCCCTTCACCGAACATGTTCTGCCGCCCGATGACCCCTCCACCCGGGCCGAGATCCTGCTGCTGTCCTCCTCCATCCTGGTGCCCAGCCTCGTGCACAACGGCATCCGTGTGTGGGACACCCTGGCCATTGCCGAGTACCTGAACGAGGTCTGCCCCGAGGCGCACCTGCTGCCGGCCGATCCCAAGGCCCGCGCCCACTGCCGCGCCATCAGCGGTGAAATGCACTCCGGCTTCTCTGCGCTGCGCTCGTCGCTGCCGATGAACCTGCGCGGCCACTTCCCCGACTTCAAGGTCTGGTCGCGTGCGCAGGCCGACATCGATCGCATCTGCACCATCTGGCGCGAGTGCCTCGACACCTACGGGGGTCCTTTCCTGTTTGGCGCCCAGCGCTCGGTCGCCGATGCCATGTACGCGCCGGTCTGCACCCGTTTTGCCACCTACGACGTCAAGCTAGACGCCACCTGCGCCGCCTACCGCGACCTGATGCTGTCCCAGCCCGAGATGAAGGAGTGGTTCAAGGCCGCTCGCAGCGAGCCCATCGACATCGACGAACTGGACGTCGAGTTCTGAGCCGGTGCACGCGCCCTGCGACAGGGCATGCGATGCCTTGACCCGGTGCACGGCATGACCGCCGGGACACAGGGCAGGCATGTCCGGCACAATGCGGGT
>JAJUHM010000366.1 GCA_029279925.1 Aquabacterium olei | reverse complement strand
GCTCGAGCTCGGCCTCGACGCCGCGCAACTCGGCCATGCGGGCCTCCAGCGCGTTCGTGGCCTCGGCCACCGCCAGCCGGATGCGGCTTTCCTCGCTCGTGGCATCCCGGTGCTTGAGGAACCACAGCTGGTGCAGCTTCAGCGTGCCCTGCTCCTGCAGCCCGTGGTAGCGCGCAGCCACCTCGGCCTGGCGCTCCAGGCGCTCCAGGTTGTTGTTCAGCTCCCGCAGGATGTCTTCGACCCGCGTGAGGTTCTCGCGGGTGTCCTTCAGGCGGTTCTCGGTCTCGCGGCGCCGCTCCTTGTACTTCGACACGCCAGCGGCTTCTTCCAGGAACAGCCGCAGCTCTTCGGGCTTGGACTCGATGATGCGGCTGATCGTGCCCTGCCCGATGATGGCGTAGGCGCGTGGCCCCAGCCCCGTGCCCAGGAACACGTCCTGCACATCGCGGCGGCGCACCGGCTGGTTGTTGATGTAGTAGCTGGACGTGCCGTCACGTGTGAGGACGCGCTTGACGGCGATCTCGGTGAACTGGTTCCACTGACCACCGGCACGGCCCGATTCGTTGCTGAAAACCAGCTCGACGCTGGCCCGGCTGGCGGGTTTGCGGTTGCCCGAGCCATTGAAGATCACGTCCTGCATCGACTCGCCGCGCAGTTCGGAAGCCTTCGACTCGCCCAGCACCCAGCGCACGGCGTCCATGATGTTGGACTTGCCGCACCCGTTCGGCCCCACGACGCCCACCAGCTGCCCAGGCAACTGGAAGTGCGTGTGCTCCGCAAAGGATTTGAAGCCGGACAGCTTGATCGAATTCAGACGCATGCTTGGGGCTCAACCGGGGCCGCTGCCTGCGGGCCGGACCGCGGGCACACCCGACGCAAACTCGAGGCAAGCCACCCGCTAAGTCGTTGATTCTTCAAAGAAAACCCACCTTTTCACGGGCAGGAAGCAATCGAGGATGATACCATCGTGATTTACCGCACAGGCCAACGGTCGCCCTTTGTCACGCAGCCGTGGGCCTGGATGCTTTCGATTCGACCCTGTGCGCCGCGGCGCACGCACCGCTGTATCTCTGCATGGCCAAGAAAGCCCCCACCCCTGTCGCCCAGCCCGCCGCCAAGGTCGCGCGCAAGACCGCCCCCCGCGCCCGCAAGGCCGTTGAACAGAAGCCGGCCGCCGAGCTGGTCGTTGGCGAACGCAGCAAGCCGGCCGTGCCGCCTTCGGTGCCGTCGCGCCACCTCGATGTCTTCCCCAATCCGGCCCCCCAGCGTGATTACGTCATCCAGTTTCAGGTGCCCGAGTTCACCTGCTTCTGCCCGCTGACCAAGCAGCCGGACTTCGCTCACTTCACGATCGACTGCATCGCGGACAAGCTGTGCGTCGAGCTCAAGAGCCTGAAGATGTACATGTGGAGCTACCGCAACGAAGGCGCGTTCCACGAGAAGGTCACGAACGACATCCTCGAAGACATCGTGAAGGCCATCAACCCGCGTTACCTGCGGATCACGGCCAAGTGGTACGTGCGCGGCGGCATCTACACGAACGTGGTCGTCGAGCACCGCAAGCGCGGCTGGAAGCCCGCACCCAAGGTGGAGCTGCCGCAGCACAACGCCGAAACCGGCTTGCTGGGCTGACCTCGGGCCAGGCACCGGGACACGCTGAGACGGATGACAAGCCATGGGCGCTGAAGAACTGGCCTCCCCGGTCGAGTGGACGGTCGTACTCGGTTGCCTCCTGGTCGCGCTGCCCTTCAAGCCATGGCTGCCCCTGAAGCACCGCGCGCTGCAGAATCCGTGGCTCGCGGCCATGCTCATCCTGCCGTGCGTCTGGTGGACCCGTCACCTGTTGCCATCGGGTCTGGCACTGCATGTCAGCGGCGCCTGCCTGCTGGTGCTGATGTTCGGCTGGCCGCTGGCCGTGTGGAGCATCAGCCTGGTGAGCGTGCTGACCGCGGTGCTGGAGGCATTCTCGCCCCCGCGGCTCGACGCCCACCAGCGCCTCATGAACGACGCGCTCCCCGCCATTCAAAGCCTCAACGACTTGCCAACCCGCCTGCTGTACGAGTCCGGTGACATCGTGGCGCAGGCCGCCTGGCTTGGTGTACTGCCCGCAACCTTCGGGCTGCTGCTTGGGCTGGCGGTGCGAAGGCTGCTGCCTGCACATCTGTTCGTGTTCATCCTTGGCCGCGGCTTCATCGTCACGGCCGTCGCCGTCACGCTGTCGGGGCTGGCCGTCGCACTGTTGAACCGCATTCCCAGCGGCATCGACCCCGGGGAGTGGATGCTCGCCCACTGGCTGCTGGGTTGGGGCGAAGCCATCAGCACCGGCATGCTGACGGCCATCTTTGTCGCATTCAAGCCGCACTGGCTGCTCACTTATTCGGACCAGCGCTACCTGCCTGGCACCCGCCCTCCTCGGGCCTGAACGGACACCGGCACCCGATGTTCCCTCGCGTTGCCGGATGCCCCTGACATCGGGTCAAACGAGGGCCGAGGGCATTGCCCCGCCCGATATCCTGCTGCATTCGGCCCCTTGCCCCGATGCCGCAGTTGCCCCTCTGGATCACCCCCCTCCTCGACGCCCTCCTCGGACGCGATCCGCGTCGCCGCAGGCATGTCCTCTTCGTGTTGGCCACCGGCCAGCTGTACGCGGTGAGCCTGGCCGTGACCCTGCAGTCCGCCTCGCTGGGTCTGTTGAGCACCACCCTCGCCCACGCGCTCGTTGTGGCCAGCTTTGCGGTCTTCCTGACCGTCTATGTGCTGGTGCGCAGCGGCTGGTCGGCCCGCCTGGTCGACCCGGTTCTGACCTTTCCACATGCGCTCGCCTGCGTGGCCTTGTGCATGGCGGCCTACCTCTGTCTGGGCAGCCAGCGCGGCAACGTCATGATCCTGGTCGCTCAGACCATCGTTGCCGCGATGTTCCGGTTGCGTCCCCAGCAGGTGCTGTTGCTCGGCTGCGCTTCGGTGCTCATGCTGGCGCTGGCGGTCACCGGCCTGTATCACCACGACCCGCAGCGCTACACCGCGGCAATCGGCTGGCTGCACCTCACGGTCGGCGGCGCCACCATCCTGCTCTTGTCGCTCATCGCCAAGTGGGTGGCCGACATCCGTGTACGCATGGGGCGCCAGGCCCGTGATCTTCAGGATGCCCTGAGCACCGTTCAGCAGCTGGCGACCACCGACATGCTGACCGGTCTGATGAACCGCCGGATGATGGGAGACGTTCTGGAACGCGAGATCCGCCTCGGTCATCGGCATGGAACCCCGCTGTGCGTGGCGCTGATCGACATCGACCACTTCAAGCAGGTCAACGACCGACACGGTCACGCGATCGGGGATGCGTTGCTGCAGCAGCTGGCCGACACGGCACGCAAGGAGCTCCGTCAGGTCGACCAGCTGGCGCGCTGGGGTGGCGAGGAGTTTCTGCTCATGCTGCCGAATGTGAGCGCCACCGAGGCGGGCGTGGCGCTGGAACGCCTGCGGCTGCAGGTGAGGCGAATGACGGTGCCCGAACGTCCGGGCCTTGCCATCAGCATTTCGGCCGGTCTGGCCCAGTTGCAACCCGATGAGACGCTGGACGACCTCCTCGAGCGGGCCGACACAGCGCTGTACGCCGCGAAGCGAGGCGGGCGAGACCGCTGGGTTACGGCCGTGGTGGAGGCGCAACCCGGCGCCACGCCCTCCCCTGACCACCCCATGTTGATCGACCTCCGCTCGGTCGCGCGCCTGCAAGGAGACGGCGCATGAGCAACGCACCGCCCGTCGGCCATGTCGAAGACCACGATCCACTCGTCGATGCCATCCATCGGCTGGCTC
>JAJUHM010000365.1 GCA_029279925.1 Aquabacterium olei | reverse complement strand
CGCCGAGTAATGACTGAAGAAGCTATGCGCTGCGCAACAACATCGAGAAGACGCGGCGGCGGCTGTTGAGCGGGCGGGCGGCCGCGGCCCACCCGGCCTCGGCCGCCTGAGCGCCCCGCGCGGGCCCCTGGCGCTCAGGGTGTGGCCAGCCCTTCGGTCACCGCCGTCGGCGTCAGGGACAGCGCCCAGGTCACCGGGTTGAAGCCGGTCGGATCGGCCGGCAGGCTGCCATCGGGGTTCCACACATCGGCTTCGGTGAACGTGCTGGCCGGCAGCACGGTGCTGTCCGCCTCGGGCGGCAGCCTCAGGCGATCGGCCGCCAGCCGCCCCAGCCCACCGCGGTCCACCAGCAGCCGCACGGCGTCGACCAGCGCGGGCGCCGTGTCGGGCAGCTCGGCCAGCGTCAGGCCCAGGCGGTCTGCGCACAGCTGGCGCCGCCAGGTGATGACCTCCTGCGGGCGGCCGTCGAGCAGGCGCTCGTCGGTCAGCGCCACGGCGTACGAGCTGTCGTGGCTCAGGCCGCGGCGCCACAGGTGCGTGCTGCCCACCAGCGCCCAGGCGTCGTCCACCACCACCGCCGTGGTCGCCAGCTTGAGGGTGCGCCCCGGACCGGCTGTGGGCGAAAACACCGCCACCCGGTCCTCCCGCCCGGTCAGAAGCCGGTCGATCGCGGCACGGCACTCGGCATCGCGAACGCGTTGCAAGGGCCTGGGCACGCTGTCGTCGAGGAACACCGGAAGGCACAGCAGCAGCCGCAAGCCTGGACAGTCGCTCAGACGTTGAGCCAGTGCGTCCAGCAGGTGGACGGCATCGTCGCCCTGGCCGAAGCCCCGGTCGTCCAGCGCGGGGGTTTCGATGTAGATGAAGTCTTCGGCGCGGCCGATCGCGGCCGCCAGGGCCACCGCCGCTTCACGCGCGCCGTAGGTGGCGGCCAGGAAGCGCCGGTCCAGCGCCCGCACCACCTCCTGCGCGGCAGCCTGCACGCTGGCCGGCAAGGTGGGGCTGCCGGGCAAGCCGCTCAGAAACGCCTGGATGTCGGTCAGGGCCTGCCCGAAGGGATAGGCGCTGCCGGACAGCGACACCAGCTGCGAGGTCAGGAACTCGGCCTCGACGCCGGCGGCCACCGTGCGCAGGCCGGCCACCCAGAGCGTGTCGGTGGGCGCGGCGGCGGGGCTGGCCAAAGGGGTGCTGGCCAGAACCGCGAGGTCGACCGTGTGCTGCGAAACGCGCTCCCGGGCGTACTCGGCCACGGCCCGCACGATGGGCCCTTGCAGCTGAGCGCCGACGGCCCAGACGTCGGCCCCGGCCCGGCTCAACGGATGAGCCTGTGCATGCGGGGCTTGCGGCACCCGGCTGGCCAGCGCCGGCCCGCCCGACACCACCGCACGGGCCACGTTGCCGTTGGTGGCCGCCACCACCCACTCGCGCCGCTCCTGGCCGGGCAGAGGTTGTCCCGCCTGCCAGGCATTGGGCAGCTGGCGCAGGCTGCGCCGCACCGTGGCCCCCGTGGCGGTCAGCGCCGCATCGGCATCGCCGGCGGGGCTGTTCTTGAAGGCCCCCGGCGTGAGGCGCAGGGCGTCACCCGCCGTGGCGCTGCGCGCCCAGGTGCCCGCAGCACGGCAGGCCAGGGGCAGCGTGCTGCGGTCGACCAGCGCCGGGCTGGCCCCGCCCATGGCCACCACCTGGCTGCCCGCCTGCAGCTGCGTGCTGGCATCCAGAGCCGGCACGCTACGGCCTTCTTCGGGCAATAGGAACGGGCCGGTGGCGCTGCCCGCGGCCAAGGGGCTGCCTCCGATCGGCGCAGGGCGGTCAAACCGTGCGTCGGCCCACAGGCGTGTGCCCTGCAGGGTCACCAGCAGGATCTGCACCCCGAGCGGTGCGGGCGGCGCGACATCGCCATCCGGCAAGGACAGCAGCGCGTGGGCGACACCGGCGGTGTCCACCCGCGCAGCCGCCCCGTCGGTCAGACGCCGCGTGCCGGTGTCGAGGTCGATGGCCTGCCCCCAGACCCGCACCCACGCCCCGGCCAGGGCGGCACCCACGTCGATGTCGAGCAGGATGCGCTGCCCGGCGACCGTGCCGCCAGCAGCCGTGCCTCCGCCTGTCAGTGCGCGGGCGGTGAGGGTGGGCGCCGGGCTGACGGGAGGGGGCGGCACATCGGGCAACGCCGGCCCGGCCGGCACGCCCCAGTCCACGTCCAGGGCAGGCAAGGCAGCCTGCGCGTTCACCGGCGTGCCGGCATCCTGCAAGCCCCAGGTGGCCAGGGCCGCCTGTGCCACCGCCACCGGCGAGCCCAGCAAGGCACCGGGTGCGGCCCGGTCGACCAGCACGCGGGTCGTCGCACGCTCTTGATCGGCGGCCCGGCGTGCCGCCACGGCATTAGCGCCGGCCGCGCTGTGCCGCGGCTGGCCGATGAGGTGGTGTTCCATGCTCAGCACCGCGACGCGGGCCTGGTCGCGGTTGAGCGCGGGCGCCAGCGGCCCGCCCGCAAACAGGCTGACCGTGCTGCCCAGTTGCCCGTCCGGCAAGACGCCCATGCGGGGCGCGGGCAGGTCGTCCGGGCCGCTGGCCGGCGCCGCCGTGAAGCTCAGCGCCACCGGGTCGCTGCCTGCGCCCCGGTGCAGCAGGTTGCCTGTGCCCTGGACGTTGCTGCCCGTCTGCACGCGGGCGCGGGCGGTCGCATCCAGGGGCCCCTCGTGGGCGTTCACCAGGTGCACGGTCAGGCGGTCGGCCCCCGCGGCGATCGGAGCGGTTCGCGTGTCCACGCCATCGGCATAGAGCTGGTTGATGCCCTGCGTGGCATCGCTGCCCAGAAAATGCCACCAGCAGGCCACCGCACCGGGGTCGATGGCCAGGCCACGTTCGTCAAAGGCCCACAGCCGCACGTTCTGCGCCGTCGAGAGCTTGAGCAGCTTCTGCGACGTCCCGCCGGTGACGCCCGGCCGGAACAGGTCGCGCATCGGCGCGGCGCCATTGCCGACCGCGCCGCTGTCCAGGCTCAGCCCCAGGTAGGCCAGCTTGTCGGCCGGCGTGCTGAGGCCGGGCGGAAAGCCCAGATCCGGAAACAGCCCCAGCACCAGGGCGTCGTCCACACTGGCCTGCGTGAACTCGAGCGCGAACGTGTGCACCGACGGGCGTGTGGGCCGCGTGGGGCTGGCCGCGCCCGCCAGGCTGGGCAACTGCCGCATCAGGGCCGCGAGGCGCTGGCCGGCTTCGGGCAGCACCTCGTAGCACGCCACCAGGTGGTTGTCGTCAAAGGCTGGCCCGGTCGGGCTGCGCAGCCGGGCCAGCCCAGCCGGGCGGTCCGGCGTGCTGATGTACAGCGACAGCATGCCGGCCACCGGCGGCCGCCATTCGCGCGAGGCGGCCAGGCTCAGCGGCACGGCCAGATCGGCGTCGGCCAGCCCCAGCTGGACCGTGTCCACATCGAACCAGGGGCCGATCACCGGACTGTGCAGGCCCAGGTCCCGCGGGGAAGGGGTGGTGGTGATCATGGGGATCAGCTCCGGATGACGGCGTCGGACGGCGGCCCCATGCGGCCCGCCGGGTCGAGCGTGACGATCTGCCAGCGGGCGCCGCTGGCCGAGTCGGTGGGCTCGGCGAAGCGGAAGGTGCGGCTGGCACCCGCGCCGGTGACGGCACTCGGGTCATCGGCCAGCACGGTGCCGATCCGGGCTGGGCGTTCGCCCGGCATCTGGCGGTAGACGTCGAAGCGGTAGCCCCCCATGGCGCCCTTGCGCAAGGCATCGGGGTGGGTCCAGCGCAGGGTGGCGCGGTGGGCGCGGTGGGGGTGGCCCCCGGCCACGGCCCGGGCGGCCGGTGGGTGGGGCAACCCCACGCAGCCCCCCCCGCCCCAGG
>JAJUHM010000364.1 GCA_029279925.1 Aquabacterium olei | reverse complement strand
CCCAATGGTGCAAGGACAACATGAAGAAGCCGATCGTCGGCTTCATCGCCGGTGTCACCGCCCCTCCGGGCAAGCGCATGGGCCACGCTGGCGCGTTGATCTCGGGCGGCGCCGACACCGCTGATGCCAAGCTCGCCATCATGGAAGAGTGCGGCTTCAAGGTCACGCGCAACCCGTCCGAAATGGGCAAGATCCTCAAGAGCCTGATCTGAGGCCGGCCCGCCGGGGCGGCATCCAGCAGGCCCCGGCCCTTTCATTGATCACAGCCCCTTTCGCAGGGGCTGTTCTGTTTTGAGTCTCTTCGTCTCATGGATACCTTCCTGACGCCTGATTTCTGGCTGGCTGTCGGTCAGATCGTGATGATCGACATCCTGCTCGGCGGCGACAACGCCGTCGTGATCGCGCTGGCGTGCCGCAACCTGCCGCCCGCCCTGCGAACCCGTGGCGTGATCTGGGGAACGGCCGGCGCCATCGTGCTGCGCGTCGTGCTCATCTTCTTTGCGATGTCGCTGCTCAAGCTGCCCTACCTCAAGCTGGTGGGTGCGGGGCTGCTGCTCTGGATCGGCATCAAGCTGCTCGTGCCCGAAGACGAAGGTCACGAGGTCAGTGGCAGCGACCGCCTGCTTGGCGCCATCAAGACCATCATCGTCGCCGACTTCGTCATGAGCGTCGACAACGTCATCGGCATTGCCGGCGCGGCCCAGGGCTCAGGCCATGCGGGCCACGAGATGCCCCTGGTGATCTTCGGCCTGCTCGTCAGCATCCCGATCATTGTCTGGGGCAGCACCATCGTGCTGAAGATGATGGACCGCTTCCCGATCATCATCACCGCCGGTGGCATGTTGTTGGGCTGGATTGCCGGGACACTGGCTGTCACCGACCCCGCCCTGTCTGGTCAGGTGAGCGCCGATGCCGGGACGCGCTACGCTGCTGGGGCGTTGGGTGCCTTGTTCGTGCTGGCCCTCGGTACCATGATGGCTCGACGCGCTGCTGCGGAAGCCTGATTCATGTCTCTTGTCCTGCTCCTGCTTGTCATCCTGGTGCTGCTGCTGCTCGCGGGCGGCCTGACGCTGTGGCTGCTGCGCCACCGGCGGGCGGTCGCAGGCGCGTCGGTCGGGGCTGCGGGGGCGACCACCCGTCCTCCGCTGCGACGGCCCGATCCCGTGCCCCGGCCGCCGCGGCAGGTGTCCGACGACGACGCGGACACAGGTCCCGAGACGGTGCTGTCCTACCTCGATGTGCCGCCCCGCCATGGCGAGCCCCCCGATGCGCCCACCGACACCGGGCCGAGCACGCTGCCCCATGCGCTGGCCGAGTTGGAGGCCGCCGACTGGATGCGCATTCAGCCGGGCGGACGCGAGCGCATCGAACGGGCGCTTCAGGCGCTGGGCGATGGCCCGGTGGACCGCGCCTGGGACACCCTGCGCGGTTTCTTCCCCGAGGCCGCGCACCGGCACGCCGCGCTGGAGACACTGGACCGCATCGCCACCGCCTTCGAGCGGGCCGGTCGGTACGATGGCGCGCGCGATGTCTACGAGCACATGGCCGACATCGATCCGGCCTGGCGCCAGGTCAAGATCCGGCTGATGCGCGCACGTGGGCTGGCGCAAGCGGCCACCGTCAACACCTGGGGCACCGTGCCGCCCCGCCCCCTGCCCGACACGTCCTACAAGCAACTCGGCAAATACCTCGTCGAGAGGCAGATCGGCAAGGGCGCCATGGGCGCGGTCTACCTGGGCTACGACCCGGCCACCGACCGCCGCGTGGCGCTGAAGACGATGTCGCTCGTGCAGGAATTCCAGGGTGAGGAACTGGCCGACGCGCGGGCGCGTTTCCTGCGCGAGGCGGAAATGGCTGGCCGCCTGCAGCACCCTGACATCGTCAGCATCATCGATGCCGGCGAGCAGGACGGCGTGGCCTACATCGCCATGGAACTGGTCGAAGGCGTGGACCTGTCTCGCCACACGCAATCGGGCAACCTGCTGCCTCTGCAACAGTTGCTGCCCATCGCAGCCCGGGTGGCCGAGGCCCTGGCCTACGCGCACAGCCGAGGGGTCACCCACCGCGACATCAAGCCGGCCAACATCATGGTCGACCTGCACGCCGGCAATGTGAAGGTCATGGACTTCGGGGTCGCCCGGGTGGCCGATGCGGCGCGCACGCGCACCGGCGTCGTGTTGGGCACGCCGACCTTCATGTCGCCGGAGCAACTGGCAGGGCAGACCATCGACGGCCGCAGCGACCTTTACTCGCTGGGCGTGACCCTGTTCCAGCTGCTCACCGGCCAGTTGCCGTACCGCAACGACTCCATGGCCGTGCTGATGCGCGCCATCGCGAACGAGCCAGCTCCCAACGTCTGCAGCCTGCGCCCCGATCTGCCCGCCGCCCTCGGCGACATCGTCGCGTTGGCCCTTCAGAAGCACCCGACCACCCGCTACCCGAACGGACACGAGATGGCAACCGATCTCCTGTCCGTGGCGCGCGCCCTGCAGCCCCTCGATATCCCGCTGTAGGGGGTGAGGGGGCGGCCTCGTGGCGGGTTCGACCCCAAAAGAAGGTGACAATCCACCCATGGACTTCGAGTTCTACAGTCAGACCGACACCGGCCGGGTGCGAACGAACAACGAGGATTCGGTCGCCCTCGACGAGCGCTGCGCCGTGGCCGTGCTGGCCGACGGCATGGGCGGTTATGCAGCGGGCGAGGTGGCCAGCGGCATGGCCTGCGACTTCATCAAGGCCGAGCTCGGTCGCTGGTTGAGCGAGGCGGCCGACAACGCGAGCGACGCCGATGTGCGCCGCGCGATGGACATCTGTGTCGACAACGCCAACCGGGCGATTTTTTCGGCGGCCTCGTCCAACCCGCAGTACGCCGGCATGGGCACCACGCTGGTCCTCGCCGTGTTCCGCTCAGGCCGCATGCTGCTGGGCCACATCGGTGACTCGCGCGCCTACCGCTGGCGTGCCGGAGTGTTGCAGCAGGTCACAAAAGACCATTCGTTACTGCAGGAACAAATCGATGCTGGCATTCTGACGCCCGAGCAGGCCCAGTTTTCGGCCAACAAGAACCTCGTCACCCGCGCGGTGGGGGTGGAGGACATGGTCCTGCTCGAGACCCACCAGCATGACATCGAGTCGGGTGATGTCATCTTGCTGTGTTCTGATGGGCTGTCCGACATGCTGCCCGACAGCCGGCTGGCCGAGATCATGGCGTCTCACGACGCACTGTCAGACATGGGGGCGGCCCTGGTATCAGCAGCGAACGAAGCAGGCGGCCGGGATAATATTGCAGTGATACTGGTTCGTGCGCAGGGAGCGGCCGAACCGCCTGCCCGCTCCTGGTGGCCCTTCCGTCGCCTGGGCGGCGCTGGCTGAGCACCAAGAAGATCAACCCGAGAGGTTACGAATGGGAAAGCTGGTTGTCTCGCTTGACGGGGTCGTCATCAAGGAAGCCCAGATCACGAAGGACAGGACGTCCCTCGGGCGTCGTCCATACAACGACATCGTCATCGACAACCTGGCTGTCAGCGGTGAGCACGCGGTGTTGCAGATGGCCGGTCACGATGTCTTCATCGAAGACCTCAACAGCACGAACGGCACCTACATCAACGGCAAGGCCGTCAAGAAGCAGCTGCTGCAGCACAACGACACGGTCGAGATCGGCAAGTACAAGATCAAGTATCTGGTCGAAGACGGCAACGACTACGAAAAGACCATGATCATGCGCCCTGGCACGCCGATGGCGGCGGCGCTGGGCGGTCACACCGGCCCGGGCGCCCTGGGTGGTGTGCCGGTCGGTGCGCCGCCGAGCGCGCCGGCGCCCGCGTTCTCGGCCAGTGCGGCGGGTGCGTTGAACACCAGCTT
>JAJUHM010000363.1 GCA_029279925.1 Aquabacterium olei | reverse complement strand
CCTTGCTGCAGGCCGGTCGCTTGCGTCGGCTCAAGGCTGGAGAGTGCCTGTTCCGCCGGGGGGCGCCGAACTGCGGCCTGTATGCGGTGCTGCGCGGCTCGGTGCACGTGGGCACGGTCACCCCGTCCGGGCGACAGAACCTGGTGGCCGTGGTGCCCGCGCCGCATTGGTTCGGCGAGCTGGCGCTGATCGACCAGGGCCCGCGCACGCACGACACCGAGGCCCGGGAGGCCACCGACCTGCTGTGGGTGCCCTTGCCGGCGCTGCAGGCGCTGCTTCAGGCCGAACCGCGCCACTGGCAGGCATTTGCCGCGCTGGCCGTGCACAAGCTGCGCGCGGCGTTCGAAGAGCTGGAAGACGCCGCCTTGCTCGGCACGCAGGCCCGGGTGGCCAAGCGGCTGCTGCAGCTGTCGACCGGACATGGCATGTTGACGGCGCAGGCGGCCTTGCGCACTGTGTCGCTCAACCAGGAAGAGTTCGCTGCGACGCTCGGTCTCACCCGCCAGACGGTCAACGAAATCCTCGGCCTGCTGGCCGACCAGGGGTTGATCGCCAAGGGCTATGGCCGCGTCGACATCCTCGATGTGGAGGGCCTGCGGGCCCTGTGCCGACCGACCTGACAAGCCGGGCCGCACGCGGGCAGCCCGTCGGCAGGTGGTGCTGGCTCAGTCGGCCAGCATCATGTCGCGGCTCAACATCGAACCGGTCTGGCGGTAGCGCGTGTGCCAGGCAAAGGCCTCTTCCAGCACGTGGGGTGTGTGCCCACCGCGGCGGCAGGCATCGCGGAAGTAGTCCTTCAGCGCATCGCGGTACAGCGGGCTGACGCACTGGTCGATGACCACGCGGGCGCGTTCGCGGGGCGCCAATCCACGCAGGTCGGCCAGGCCGTGCTCGGTCACGATCACGTCCACATCGTGCTCGGTGTGGTCCACATGCGTGACCATGGGCACAATGCTCGAGATGTCGCCGTTCTTGGCCAGCGACTTGGTCACGAAGATCGACATGTGGGCGTTGCGCGCGAAGTCGCCCGAGCCGCCGATGCCGTTCATCATGTGCGTGCCATTGACGTGCGTGGAGTTGACGTTGCCGTACAGGTCGCACTCCAGCGCCGTGTTGATGGTGATCAGGCCCAGCCGGCGCACCACCTCGGGGTGGTTGCTGATTTCCTGCGGGCGCAGCACCAGGCGCGACTTGTAGTGCGCCAGGTTGTTCATCACCCGCTCGTAGCAGGCCTTCGACAGCGTCATCGACGCGGCCGAGGCGAACGTCATGCGGCCCTCGTCCAGCAGGTCGATGCTGCTGTCCTGCAGCACCTCCGAGTACATGCGCAGATCCTGGAAGGGCGAATCCAGCAGGCCATGCAGCACCGCGTTCGCGATGGTGCCGATGCCGGCCTGCAGCGGCTGAAGCGACGGGCTCAGCCGGTTGGCCTTGACCTCGCGCATCAGGAAGTCGTTGAGGTGATCGGCGATGGCCGCGGTCTCCAGATCCGGCGGCAGCACGGTCGACGGGCTGTCCGGGCGGTCGGTGAAGACGATGGCGGCGATCTTCTCGGGGTCGATGGGAATGGCCGGCGTGCCGATGCGCTGGTCGACCGACACCAGCGGGATCGGCTGGCGGTGCGGGCGGTAGGTCGGGATGTAGATGTCGTGCAGGCCTTCGAGCTCGAGCGGCATGCTCAGGTTGATCTCGACGATCACTTTCTGAGCCAGGATGGCAAAGCTCGCCGAGTTGCCCACCGAGGTGGTCGGCACGATGCCGCCATCGGCCGTGATGCAGGTGGCCTCGATCACCGCCACGTCCACCGGCTTGAGCTGGCGGTTGCGCAGCATTTCCACCGTTTCCGACAGGTGCTGGTCCATGAACATCACCTCGCCGGCGTTGATGCGCTGGCGCAGGCTGGCGTCGACCTGGAAAGGCATGCGGCGCGCTGTCACGCCGGCGTCGCTCAGCACCTTGTCGGCGTCATGGCCCAGCGAGGCGCCGGTCATCAGCGTGATCTGCAGCGGGTGGGTCTTCGCGCGCTCGGCCAGGGCGAAGGGCACCGCCTTGCAGTCGCCCGCGCGGGTGAAACCGCTCATGCCGACGGTCATGCCGTCGTGGATCAGGGCAGCGGCCTCGTGGGCCGACATCACTTTGTCCCGCAGCTGGGGCAGGCGGATGCGATCGGGGTGCATGGTGTCTCCTGTGCGTCAATGCCCCGGGGCGGGCCGCGAACCCGGTATGCCGAGGTCGCCGCAGTATCGACAAACGGTATGCATGCGTAAAGCGACTAATATTCATGCAGGCCAGTCGCAAAAAGAATGGCAATCCGGAGACCCCGTCATGGACCTTCGCGCCTTGCGCTACTTTGTGGAAACCGTGCGCCGCAACAGCTTCACGCAGGCGGCCGAGGCGCTGCACGTCACGCAGTCGACCGTCAGCAAGATGGTGCGCCAGCTGGAAGACGAGGTGGGCCAGCCGCTGCTGCAGCGGGTTCCGGGCGGCGTGCGCCTGACGGATGTCGGCCAGGTGGTGCTGGCGCGCGGGCAGGAGGCCCTGGCCGTGGTACAGGGCCTGCACACCG
Source organism: Aquabacterium olei (assembly GCA_029279925.1). Lineage (GTDB taxonomy): Bacteria > Pseudomonadota > Gammaproteobacteria > Burkholderiales > Burkholderiaceae_C > Aquabacterium > Aquabacterium olei_A. The sequence continues at coordinate 1,314 of JAJUHM010000363.1, read as the reverse complement.
AGCTGGACGACCTGGCCGCGCTCAGCCGCGGCACGCTGGTCGTCGGGATCCCGCCCATGGTCAATGTGTTCTTCTCGCCGCTCATCCAGCGCTTCCGGGCCGCGCACCCGGGCATCGTGTTGCAGATGAAGGAGGCGGGCGGCGACGTGATCGGTCAGATGATCGCGGCCGGCGAGCTGGAGGTGGGCGTGGGCACGCTGCCGCTGGCCCCCGATCTGGCCCATCTGCAAGCCGCGTTGCTGGGGCGATACCCGGTGTGCCTGGTGGGCACGGCCGACATGGCCTGGACGCGGCTGAAGCGGCCCGGCCTGGCCAGCCTGGACGGCCAGCCGGTGGTGATGCCGGGCGAGGGCTTCACCCTGCACCGCCACCTGCACGACTGGTGGCGCGCGCACGGCGTGACGCCCCATGTGGTGGCCGAAAGCGGCCAGTGGGACTTCCTGTTGTCGATGGCGCAGGCGGGCATGGGCACGGCCATCCTGCCGCTGCCCGTGCTGGAGCGCCTGCAGCTGGCGCCCGAGCTGGTCGTGCGGCGCCTGCCCGCGCGCGAGATGGACTGGGCGGTGGCCCACCTGTGGGCGCGCGGGCGCTACATGAGCCACGCGGCGCGTGCCTGGCTGGCGTGCTGCCGGCAGCGGTGACTGCCGCGTCCGCAAGGGCACGGCAGCATCGGCGCGGGGCTCGCATGCATGGGTGCGAGCAGGCACAATCGCGCGCTGACCTCGCCGCCTGCCATGACCGACACCGCCCTTGCCGCCTTCAATGCCCCCCACCTGGCCCGTTTCACCACGCTGCTGCGTGAGGCGCTGACAGCCGACCGGCTGCAGCGGCTGGTGCTGGTGGGTTACCAGGGCGGCGTGGCCGAAGCCGATGCCGCGGGGCAGCCTCTGCAGCGCGTCATCGTGCGTGCCGTGGCGCTGCGCGACGAGCCGCATCTGAGCCTGGTCTGGCGCTATCCGACCAAGGACATCACCAAGAACCTGCCCGCTGACGAGGGCGTCGAGGCCATCCTGAGCTGGTTGCAGGCGGGGGCCTTCCGCAACGCGCACCTGCACACGCCCTCGGAGGAGGTGCAACTCGCCTTCAGCAAGAAAGGCAAAGCCAGTGTGCGCATCGGCAAGACAACGCCCGGTGAGGCCGGCGGGGCCAGCGACGCCGAAGCGCATTCGGCATCGCCCGTGCCCGAGGTGCCGGGCGCCGGGGCCTCGGCCGCCCACAACCGCGACAAGCACCGCCACCTCGACCTGGCGCGCCCCTTTCTGCGTGAGCTGGGCCTGCCCCTCGGCCGGCATCGCCGGCCCCAAGTCATCCTCT
>JAJUHM010000362.1 GCA_029279925.1 Aquabacterium olei | reverse complement strand
GATGTGGACGGCGTGCTCACCGATGGCACGCTCTACATCAGCGAGGCCGGCGAAACGCTCAAGGCCTTTCACGCGCTGGACGGCCATGGCCTGAAGCTCCTGGCCCAGGGCGGCATCACGCCCATCGTGATCACCGGGCGCGATTCGCCGGCCGTGCGCCGCCGCCTGGCCGACCTGGGCGTGAAGCATGCCGTGTTCGGCGCGCACGACAAGCTGGCCGTGGCCACCCCGCTGCTGGCCGACCTGGGCGTGAGCTGGCCCGAGCTGGCCGTGATGGGCGACGACTGGCCCGACCTGCCGCTGCTCGCCCGCGCGGGTCTGGCCATCGCACCGGCCAATGCGCACGCCGAGGTCAAGGCCATCGCCGACCACGTCAGTGCACTGCCTGGCGGCCAGGGCGCCGCACGCGAGGCGTGCGACCTGCTGCTGTGGGCCACCGGCCGCTACGACGCGCTGCTGCACGGCCACCTGCAGACGCTGGACACCACCGCCGAGGGCGCCCGCCGATGACGCCGCGCAGCTGGGAGTGGCTGTCGTATGCGCAGGCCGGTCTGCCCGTGCTGGGCGCCGGCGTGCTGGCCGGCTTCACCTGGTGGCTCGTGCAGTCGTCCCCCCAGCCCGAGTCGGCGCGCCGCGCCGTGGCCGCGCCCACCGTGCCCGACTACACGCTGGAGCGGGCCCGCGTGTCCCGGCTGGATGCCGAAGGGCGGCTCAAGGCCGTCATCGAAGGGCAGGTGATCCGGCACTTCCCGGAAGGCGACCGCATCGAGATCGACGAGCTGGTGCTGGCGGCACGCGGCGACGAGGGCTCGACCGTGCACGCGCTGGCACGTCGGGGCGAAGCCGTGGGCGACACCGAAGTGCTGACGCTGACCGGCGCGGTGCGGGTCACGGCCACGCCCGCGCCCCGCACCGCGGCCCGACAGGGGCTGGCCAGCCATGCGCCCGCCCGCCTGATGGGTGAGGGGCTCAAGGTCGATGGCCGGGGCCGGGTGCTGAGTTCCGACCAACCCACGACGCTGGTGCAGGGCAGCAGCATCGTGCGCGGCGACACCATGCGCCACGACGAAACCACCGGCGTCACCGAGTTCCGGGGCCGGGTCACCGGGCGCTACGACGTGGCCGGCCGCCCGTGAACGCGCCCCTTGCCTTCATCACCGGGGCCTCCAGCGGCATCGGGCAGGCGCTGGCCGCGCGCTATGTGGCGCTGGGCTGGCGCGTCGTGCTGGTGGCCCGGCGCACCGAGGCCATGGTCGACTGGGCCCGCGCGCAAGGCTGGCCGGCTGAGCGCTGGGCGGTGTACGCCGCCGACGTGCGCGACGAAGCCAGCGTGCAGACGGCTGCGGCCGATTGCCTGGCACAGCACGGCCTGCCCGACGTGGTGATCGCCAATGCCGGCATCAGCGTGGGCGTCGACCTGGCGCTGGCCGAAGACCTGCCGGTGCTGCGTGATCTGCTCGACACCAACGTCGTGGGCGTGGCCGCCACATTCCAGCCCTTCATCACGCCGATGAAGGTGCGCGGACACGGCACGCTGGTGGGTGTGGCCAGTGTGGCGTCGGTCCGGGGCCTGCCCGGCCATGCCGGCTACTGTGCCGCCAAGGGGGCCGTCGTGCAGCTGTGTGAGACGCTGCGGGGCGAGTTGCGCGCGCACGGCGTGCGCGTGGTCACGCTGGCACCTGGCTACATCGACACGCCGCTCACACGCGACAACGACTACCCCATGCCCTTCCTGATGTCGCCCGAGGCGTTTGCCCGCCAGGCCGTGGGGGCGATCGAGGCCGGCGCGCGCTGGCGCGTCATCCCCTGGCAGATGGGGGTGGTGGCGGCCGTGCTGAAGTGGCTGCCGCGCGGCTTGTTCGACCGGCTGGTGGGCGCGCAGCAGCACCGCAAGAAGCGGCGCCGGCCGGCGGCGGCCGACGCCAGCGGGCCGCCGCGGGACTGAGGATCAGTGGCCGCGGCCCTTGCCGTGGCCTTTGCCCGGATGGTCGTCGTGATCGTGGCCGTGATGGTCATGACCGTGGTCATGGCCGCCCTTGTGCTTGTGCTTGCGGGGAGGCGGGCTGCCGCCCTCGCGCACGAAGTACACCGGCTGACCGCAGGCGTTGTACTGCCCGCAGTAACGGCCCCAGTTCTTCGAGTGACCGGGCGGCACACGCATGTAGATCGGGCGTTGCACCACGCCGACCGGGCCCGGTGCGATGATGACCGGCTGAGCGTAGATCAGGGCGGGGCGCGTGTCGCCGATGTCGACGCGGCCATAGAAGCCGGGCTGGTTGATGCTGACGCTGACGCCCACGTTCTGTGCACCGGCCGGACCGGTGAAAGAGAGCAGGGCCATGGAGGCCAGCAGGCAGGAGAGCGTGTACTTCTTCATGGTTGAACGCGGTAGCGCCCGGGTGGACCGGGCCGGACGTTCATTGTGCGTGCCCGGGCTGGGCGCCCCGTGTCCGGACTGTGTCGAGATGTCGCAAGGTGTGCGTTGCGCGTCGGCCCATGAAAAAAGGCGGCGCCTTGGGCACCGCCTTCTTGCTGCGTCGGGTGCCGGCGAGGGGCCGCCGGCCATCACGCATCAGTAGCCGTAGCCACCGTCGCCGCCACGGCCACCGCCGTAGCCGCCGCCGTTGCCACCACGGCCACCGCCGTAGCCGCCACCGCCGCCTTCGCGACGGCCGCCGCCGAAGCCACCGCCGCCGCCTTCACGACGACCGCCGCCGAAGCCGCCACCGCCGTTGCCGCCGTAGGGGCTGCGGAAGCCGGCCGGACGCTCTTCACGGGGGCGGGCTTCGTTCACGACCACGGCACGGCCGGCCACGGGCTGGCCGTTCAGGCCGTTGATGGCGGCTTGCGCTTCCGCGTCAGAGCCCATCTCGACGAAGCCGAAGCCCTTCGAGCGGCCGGTTTCACGGTCCATCATGACCTTGGCCGAGCTCACGGCACCGAATTGAGAGAAAGCGTCCTGCAGATCCTGATCGCGCACGCTGTAGGCCAGATTGCCCACGTAAAGTTTGTTGCCCACGAGAGAGCCCCTTTCCAAGTAACTAAGTAACCATGTGGAGCTTCAACCCATCAGGACCCATTCCAAAGACGGTGTCGCTTCCAGACACAGACAAATCCATTATGGGTGATGCCTGCACAAAGGACCAGCTTTTTCAACCCTTATTTGTGCCCGCGTGTCAACCATCCGGGTGGGATGTTGTGCCATGGCTTCAGGGGGACATCAGGGCTTGCCCCTATGATCGGCCGCCAAGGGAACCCCGCTGAACACGCGTCATCCCACGACGATGAGCCCCGATCCACTGCTGCCTTCTTCTTCTGCCACCCCCCCGACGCCCCGTCGCGCACGCCGCTTCGACTGGTGGCAGGCGCTGGTGCGCGTCCTCTCCAGCATCGAGGCCGTGCGGGATGGCCAGGTCATCTACATCCTGCTGGCCGCGTTTTCCGGGGCGGGGCTGGCGCTGGCCAGTGCCCAGGCCTCGCTCGGTCGGGGCGATCTCAACTGGGCGGTGGGGCAGGGGGCGGCCGCGCTGTTCATTGCCTTTTACGGCGCCAACGCCGCGGGGCTGATGTCGATGGACCGCGCGCGGGGCGTGCCGGGCCGCGACGGCTGGCGCGCCGTGCAGGACGGGCTGGGCGTGGGACACCGGATGTTGGCGGCCCTGGTCGGGGCGCTTTGCGTGACGGCGGCGGTGGCAGCCGGTGTGGCTGGTCTGTACTGGCTCAGCGGGCTGCCCTACGTCGGGCCGTGGCTGTTCGTGCTGGTCGTGCCTGCCACGGTGCTGCTGCTCGGGCTGGCCATGCTGGCGGTGGTGGCCGTTGTCGCCCCGCTGACGGGCCCCGTGGTCTGGGCCGGCGCCTCGTCGTGGCAGGCGTGCCGGGCCCTGT
>JAJUHM010000361.1 GCA_029279925.1 Aquabacterium olei | reverse complement strand
GATGCCGATGTGGCGGCGCAGGCTGTCCTGCGTCAGGCTGCGCACGTCATGGCCATTGACGGTGATGCGCCCGCTCTGCACGTCGTAGAAGCGGTACAGCAGGCGCGCCAGTGTCGACTTCCCCGAGCCCGACGGCCCCACCACGGCCACGGTCTGCCCACCGGGGATCTCGAAGCTCACGTCGTGCAGGATGGGCCGCGCCGGATCGTAGGCAAACTGCACGTGGTCGAAGCGCACGGCCGGGGCCTGCTGGTCCTTGAGCAGCAGCGGGCGAGCGTCGGCGGCATCGGCCACCTCGCGCTCGCGCGCCATCAGCGTGAACATCTTGTCGAGGTCGGTCAGCGACTGCTTGATCTCGCGGTAGATCACGCCCAGGAAGTTCAGCGGGATGTACAGCTGGATCATGAAGGCATTGACCATGACCAAGTCGCCCACCGTCATGCGGCCATCGACCACCCCCTGCGTGGCGCGCCACAGCATCACGATCAGGGCTGTCGCGATGATGGTCTGCTGCCCGGCATTCAGCAGTGACAGCGTCTGCTGCGTGCGCACGGCCACCTTGCGCAGGCGCTCGAGTGCCTCGTCGTAACGCCGGCCTTCGAAGGCTTCGTTGTTGAAGTACTTGACCGTTTCGTAGTTCAACAGCGAATCGACCGCGCGCGTGTGGGCCTTCGAATCCAGCTCGTTCATTTCGCGGCGAAAGCGCGTGCGCCAGCTCGTCACCCCCACCGTGAACGCCACATACCCCACCAGCGCCACCTCGATCAGCGTGGGAACGATGCTGTAGAGCGAGTAGGAGATCAGCGAGTGCACGGCCCGGGTGCCGCGCTCGATGTCACGCGTCATGCCGCCGGTCTGGCGCTCGAGGTGGAAGCGCAGGCTCAGGGCATGCAGGTGCGAGAACACCTCGAGCGAGATGCGACGCGCGGCGCCCTCGGTGGCCTTCGCAAACACCAGCTCCCGCAGCTCGGTGAACACCGAGGTCGACAGCCTCAGCAGCCCGTAGCCCAGCAACAGGCCCGCCGGCACGGCCAGCAGGGCTTGCGGGCTGCTCGCGTCCGGCGCCAGGCGATCGACCAGGTTCTTGAGCACCACCGGCACGCCCACGTTGGCCAGCTTGGCGCCCACCATGAAGGCCAGCGCCAGCAGCACCCGCCCCTTGTAGGCCCACAGATAGGGCCACAGACGGGCCAGCGTCTGGCGCTCACCATGCTGGGCGACGGGAGCAGCGCCGGCAGGGGCGTCGGCGGCGGGAACGTGTGCGTAACGGCGCATTCTGGAACAATCACGGATCAGACCGAAGAAGCAGATTGTCTGCCCGATTGCCCATGACCGTTGTCCCTCGCCCCAACACCCTTCTGACCCCGCCCGAACTGCACCCCGACATGGAGCTGGTGATGCGGGTCATGCCCATGCCCAAGGACGCCAACGGCAACGGCGACATCTTCGGCGGCTGGATCATGGCCCAGGTCGATCTGGCCGGGTGCGTGCTGCCCGGTCGCATCTCGCGCGGCCGTGTCGCGACCATCGCCGTCAACGAGTTCGTTTTCCGCAATGCGGTGTCGGTGGGCGACCTGCTGTCGTTCTACGCCCGCATCGAATCGGTCGGCCGCACCTCGATGAAGGTGCACGTCGAAGTGTGGGCCGAACGCCAGCCCACCGACCCGATCCTGGTGAAGGTCACCGAAGCCCACGTCACCTACGTCGCGATCGACCGGGAAGGCAAATCGCGGCCGGTCCAGGCCGAGTGAGGCGGGGCACGGCAGCCGACACCCGACACCTGCGCGGGCCGGCTTGCTGCAGCGCAAGCCTTGTGCAGCGGCAGGCCCGTGACGCCGCCCTGACGCCACGTGGGCGCGGTGGACTGTGAGACCATCGCGGTCTTATGGAAGCGCTGACCTCGACCTCTTTCGACCTGGTTCCGGATGCCCTGCGTCAACAGGGCTGGGCCCTGATCCGCCCTGCCGTGCTGCTGGACTGGCTGCACACCGACGCGGCCGCGGCCGACGCGGTGCACACCAGCTGGAACGACCTGCCGCCCGACCAGCATCTGAAGGATGGCGGGCGCTACCGCTTCCGCCGCCACAGCTGCTACACGCTGGACACCGCCGCCGGTGATCTCGTCCAGGTGCCGCACCGGGCCCACTGGCAGCCCGTGACGTACAACGCCCTGCATGGGGGTTTCGAGCGCTGGTTCGAACCGGTGACGCCCGCCGTGAGCACGCACCCGCTGTGGCAGGCGCTGCTGAAGCAGACCGGCCAGCTGCTGGCCCAGGTCAAGCCGGTCGATCGCTGGTACATCGAGGCCCACCAGTTCCGCGTGGACACCACCGGCGGCATCGGCCGCCCCACGCCGGAAGGCGCTCACCGCGACGGCGTCGACTTCGTGGCCGTCTTCATGCTCGAGCGGCATGACATCAAAGGGGGCGAAACCCGCGTGTTCGAAGCCGATGGCCCGCACGGTGTGCGCTTCACGCTCAATGAGCCGTGGAGCCTCATGCTGATCGACGACGAACGGGTGATCCACGAGTCCACGCCCATCCAGCCGCTGGGCAACCACAGTTGGCGCGACACGCTCGTGCTGACCTTCCGCCAGGGCGGCTTCCAGGGGCCCTGAGGCCCGCCGGCGTCACGCTCGGCGCCAGTCCTTGTGCAGCAGGTGGCGGCCCTCATTCGGGGCCACGACCACCCGGTCGCGGCCCGTGCGCTTGGCCGCGTACAGGCCTTCATCGGCCCGGCCCAGCACCTGGGCCCAGTCCTCGTCGGGCAGGCTGCGCGCCAGACCGATGCTGACCGTCAGCCGCAGCGGGCCGTCCAGCGTGTCGACGCAGGTCTGCGCGACCACCAGGCGCAGGCGCTCGGCCACGCCCTGCGCATCTTCGAGCTCGGTGCTGCCCAGCACCACCAGGAACTCTTCGCCGCCGATGCGGCCCACGCGATCGCCGTCTCGCAGGTTCTGCCGAAGGCAGGAAGCGACGCGGACCAGGGCCTCGTCGCCGATGGCGTGGCCGAAGCGGTCGTTGATCGATTTGAAATGGTCGACATCGACCATCAGCAGGCACAGCGGCAGGCGTTGCTGCCGGCGGTCGGCATGCAGGCCTTCGAGATGGCTCAGGATGGCGCGGCGGTTGAACAGGCCGGTCAGGGCATCGAGGTCGGCCAGGTCGGACAGCCGCCGCTCCAGGTCCTTGCGCTCGGTGATGTCGAGGATGGTGCCGACCAGGCCGCAGACCTCGCCGTGCTCGTCGCGCACCGCGGCCTTGTAGAACAGCACGTGGCGGCGCTGCCCGTCCGGGCGCTGCACCTGGGTCTCGTAACGCTGCTCACCGCCACTGCGCATCAGGGCCTCGTCGGCTTCTTCGTAGATGCGGGCCAGGTCCGGCGGAGAAAGGTCGTACACCGTCAGGCCGATCAGCTCGCCCGGCTGCTTGCCCATCAACTCGGTGAAGGCCCGGTTGCAACCCTGATACCGGCCGCTCCGGTCCTTGAAGAAGACCGGCGTCGGCAAGGCATCCAGCACGGACTGGACAAGGGCGGAGGGCAGACGGATGTCGAACAAAGCGGCCCCGGGCAGGCTGGCGACGGATGGTGGATCGGCCGACAAGACGACCGTATCGTTACATTATGCGCCCGCCGTTGGCTATGACGCCACCCTGTCACAGCGGTATCGGCAATTTCCCGCATCCAGAAGAGGACAGTTGCGAGACACTGCCTGGACAGGATGACCACCCGTCTCTGCCGCCCCCTTTCCGACGCGCCGCCCCATGTCTGCCCCGCACCCCCACATCGAATCCGCCCATCTCGGGCACGACCACCTGTTCCATGCCCCGGCAGACGGGGCCGAGCGGGGCACCCGCATCGTGCTGGTCATCACCCTGGTCACCATG
>JAJUHM010000360.1 GCA_029279925.1 Aquabacterium olei | reverse complement strand
GTCTGCAGAGGATAGCTCAGGTTCTGAGCCAGTTCCCCGAGCGCCGCGTCGTCGTCGAGGGCTACACCGACAGCACCGGCAGCGATGCGCTGAACCAGGCCTTGTCGGAGCGGCGCGCCGAGGCGGTCAAGCAAGCCCTGGTGGGCATGGGAGTCGGCGCCGACCGCATCGAAACCAAGGGCTACGGCGAAGCGCGTCCCGTGGCGACGAACAGCACGCCGGCGGGCCGCCAGCAGAACCGCCGAGTCGAGCTGGTCTTCTCGCAAGATGAAGGCCGCACCGCGCGGCCGTGATCGGAGGTGGCCCTCGATCGGGCACCGGCGCCTGTGAGGCCCGGTGCCCGCCGGAGCCACCGTCAGCCATCCTGCCCGAAGGTGGTCTGAGGCCGGACGGGGATCTCCGGTGACAGCTGGGCGCCCGTCAGTGGCAGCCCGCCCCCCTCGGCTTCCCAGGTCTGCAGTGCGGCAGGGCCGGGCTGAGCGGTGCCCGCTTCCGCCCCTCGACGTCCCGGGCCCGCCCACTTCCGGAGCAGTGCGTACTGGCCGACGGCCAGGGCCGACATCATGAACAGGGTCTTCTTGCGCATGGTGGTGTCCTCCTCATTCCCAATAAACGGCTTTGCCCCAGTACGACTGGACCTGCAAGCCAACGCCATCGACCTCCTCCAGGCTCGGCCACTGGTCCTTGTCGAAGCCGGGCGCCTCCTCAAATCGGCTCTTGTCCGCATCGAGCACGAAACACTTGCGGGTTGGATCCAGGGTCAGGGCGCGCCACGGGATGGCGAAAAGCCGATCCCCCATGCCCAGAAAACCGCCGCTCGACATCACGGCATACGCAATCCGGCCGGTCGGCACGTCCAGCATGATCTCGTCGATCTTGCCGAGTGTTTCACCGGCCAGGTTGAGCACCGGATCGCCTTCGAGCGTGCTCGCCGTCATCAGGCGGGGCCCCGGCCCCCCCGGGTTCGCTGCCATCGGGCTGCCGTTCACGGCCTCGGAGGTGAAAGCGGGGCTGTTCATTGAAGCGGTCATTGCTTGCTCCTTTCGCAATGCCGGCTGCACCGTGCGCCGGCAACAGGCCCTGAGCGGCAAGCCCGATGCCCAGGTCAGCGCCCGGTGCCTTTCGGAGGCACGGGCATGGCGTTTGCCAAACGGAGTCAGCGTCGGCCAGGAGGCCGGCACATGCCACACATCGTTGAACGAGGCAGCCATGCGGGTTCTGTATGTCGAAGACCACCCGGTCAATGTCGAAGTGATGCGCGCGATCTTCGCGCTGCGGCCCGACCTCACGCTGGACGTGGCCGTTGATGGCGCGAGCGGGCTGAACGCCGCAACGCGCCACACCCCTGACCTGTTGCTGCTGGACCTGCGGCTGCCGGACTGCCACGGCACGGCCTTGCTGTCCCAGCTGAGGGAGCTCCCGTCCACCACCTGCACACCGGCGATCGCCGTGACGGCCGAGGACGCCCCCGACCTCACGCGCTCGACCTTTCTGGAGACCTGGCCCAAGCCGTTGAACATCCGCCAGGTCCTGGTTCGGCTGGACCAGCTGTATGCGCACCACGTGCTGCAGCGCTCGTCAGCCGCCGTGCCGGCCTGATCAACTGAGCGCCCGCACCGAACCGGCAACCAGCGATGGTCAGCATCGTCTTCGACATCACCCACACCACCACCTACCGCTACGCCCGTCCGGTGAAGCTGGGTGAGCACCGTGTGATGTTTCGCCCGCGGGACAGCCACGACCTGCGCGTGCTGGCCACCGACCTGCAGGTCACGCCCGGGGCCCTGGACATCCGGCTGATCCAGGACGTGTACTCGAACTCGGTCGCCATCGTGCAGCCAGTGCACGAAGCGCAGGAGCTCACCTTTGTCTGCACCTTCACCGTCGAGCACACCGGCTCACGCGCGCTGGACCTGCCCGTCGATGCCCACGCCCGACATCACCCCTTCCGGTATTCGCGCGAAGACCGGATCGCACTGGCGCACTACCTCCGGCCTTATTACCTGAAAGAGCAACCGCGCCTGCGCAAATGGGCTCGCAGCTTTCTCGACGCGGAGGCCCAGACCGACAGCCGGGAGGTGCTGGTGCGAATGAACAAGGCCATCCGAGACAACATGGCCTACCAGGTGCGCTACGAGGAGGGCGTTCAAAGCCCGTGCGAGACCCTGGACCGTGCTTCAGGGACGTGCCGCGATTTCGCCACGCTCATGATCGAGGCGGCCCGGGCGCTGGGCTATGCCGCCCGGTTTGTCAGCGGCTATGTGTACGGCGCCGAACTGGAGCAAGCCGACTCGGCGGGAGCGACCCACGCCTGGCTGCAGGTCTACCTGCCCGGCGCGGGCTGGATTCCGTTCGACCCGACCAACAACCTCATCGGCGGGCACGAACTGATCCGCGTCGGGGTGGCCCGCCATGCGAGCCTGGCCTCCCCCCTCAGCGGCACCTGGACCGGCGCGCCGGCCGACTACCTCGGCATGACGGTGGACGTTCAGGTGCGCAAGCGCACCTGAACCGCACCCGCTCAGGGCGACGTCGTGGTCTCGTTGTCGGACTCGGCGTCCTTCATCGGCACCGTGGCGTACTCCTTGAGCCGGTTGTAGAGGGTCTTCAGGCTGACGCCCAGCGTGGCCGCCGTGCGCTCCTTGTGCCGGCCCAGGTACTCGAGCGTGCTCAAGGTCACCTGGCGTTCCACCTCTGCGAGTGGCGTGCCGACCCGGATCTGCAGAACGGGCGCCCCGGACATCACCGGCAACGGCGCCTCGGCCGTGGGCAGGCAGTCGTCGACGATGACCGACTCGGTCGCCATGACATAGGCGCGCTGCACGATGTTGCGCAACTCACGCACGTTCCCGGGCCAGCGGTAGGCCTGCAGCCGCGACAGCGCCTGCGGCGACCAGCGCCGCGACTGCCCTTCCCTGCGGGAGATTTCCTCGAGGAAGTGCTCGGCCAGCAAAGGCACGTCCTCCGCGCGGTCGCGCAGCGGTGGCAGGTGGATGGGGAACACGTTCAGTCGGTACAGCAGGTCTTCGCGCAGCTTGCCGCTGCGCACGGCCTGCTCCGGCGACCGGTTCGTGGCCGCGATGATGCGCACGTCGGTGTCGATGAGCTGGGTCGAGCCCACCCGCATGAAGGTGCCGGTCTCGAGCACCCGCAACAGCTTGACCTGCAGGTCCAGCGGCATCTCGGTGATCTCATCGAGGAAGAGGGTGCTGCCACTGGCCCGCTCGAAGAAGCCCTGGTGCTGGCGGTCTGCGCCGGTGAAGCTGCCCTTCTCATGGCCGAAGATCTCGCTTTCGATCAGGTGCGGCGAGATGGCGCCGCAGTTGACCGCGAGGAAGGGGCGATTTCGGCGACGGCTCAGGTCGTGGACCGTGCTGGCCACCACTTCCTTGCCACAACCGCTCTCGCCGGTGATGAACACCGTGACGGCCGTGCCGGACACGCGAAGGATCTGCTCGTAAATCCTGCGCATGGCGGGCGAGCGACCCCACAACTGGCCGAAGTGTCCCTCGCGTTCCAGGCCATCCAGCAGGGTGGATGCCTCGGCCTGCAAGGTGGCAGGCTTGATCAGCCGCGACAGGATGCCGCTGAGCTGCTTCATGTTGACCGGCTTGACGAGGTAGTCCGCCGCGCCCATGCGCAGGGCCTAGATCGATGTGTCCAGACTCGCATGGCCGGTGATGAGCACCACCTCCGTGTTGGCCAGGGCCTTGGCGTCTTCAAAGAGTTGCATGCCGCTGCCATCAGGCAGCATCAGGTCCAGCAGAACCACATCCGGCTCCTGCAAGGCCAGTTGCCGGCGTGCGTCCCGCAAGGACCCGGCTGTCGCCACGGTGAAGCCTTCCGTGGCGATCATGGCGGCCATCATTTCGGCGGCATCGGCCTCGTCATCAACCACGAGTGCGT
>JAJUHM010000359.1 GCA_029279925.1 Aquabacterium olei | reverse complement strand
GCCGCAGCAAGAGCTGGGACGAGTTCACCGGGGAGGGCGCGCCGCCGCTGGCGATCGTGATCACAGTGTGCGACAGCGCCGCTGCGGAGCAGTGCCCGGTGTTCTTCGGCGGCGCCGGCGGGGCGCCGGTGAAGGTGCACTGGGGCTACCCGGACCCGTCGAACGCCGACGGGGGCGACGAGGGCAAGCGCCGCGCGTTCGAGTTGACCCGGCAGGCCATCGGCTACCGCATGCTGCAGCTGCTGGCCCTGCCTCTTTCCACCCTGACGCCGTCGCAGCTCCATGCCGAGCTCGAGCGGATCGGCCGCAGCTGAACCCACACGGAGACACACCATGGGTCTGTTCGAACGTTATCTGACCGTCTGGGTGGGGCTGGGCATCCTGGCCGGCGTGGGCCTCGGCCTGGTCGCCCCCGATGTCTTCCAGCTGATTGCCGGCCTCGAGTACGCGCATGTCAACCTCGTCGTGGCCGTGTTCATCTGGGTGATGATCTACCCGATGATGATCCAGATCGACTGGTCGTCGGTGAAGGACGTGGGCCGCAAGCCCAAGGGCCTGATGCTGACCCTGGTGGTCAACTGGCTGATCAAGCCGTTCACGATGGCCGGGCTGGGCGTGCTGTTCTTCCAGTACCTGTTCGCGCCGTGGGTCGATCCGCAATCGGCCAGCGAGTACATCGCCGGCATGATCCTGCTGGGTGTGGCGCCATGCACGGCCATGGTGTTCGTGTGGAGCCAGCTCGTCAAAGGCGACGCGAACTACACGCTGGTGCAGGTGTCGGTGAACGACCTGATCATGGTGGTGGCCTTCGCCCCGATCGCGGCTTTCCTGCTGGGCGTGACGAACGTCACCGTGCCCTGGGAGACCTTGCTGCTGTCCACCGTGCTGTACGTGGTGCTGCCGCTGCTGGCCGGCATGGCCACCCGCAAGGTGCTGATGGGCCGCTCCCGCCACGCGCTGGCCGATTTCGTCGCGGCGATCAAGCCGTGGTCCATCGTCGGCCTGATTGCCACCGTCGTCCTGCTGTTCGGCTTCCAGGCTGAAACCATCGTGGCGCAGCCGGCGGTGATCGGTCTGATCGCCGTGCCGCTGGTCATCCAGACCTACGGCATCTTCGTGATCGCATACCTGGCCGCCCGCTGGCTCAAGCTGCCGCACAACGTTGGCGGACCAGCCTGCCTGATCGGCACGTCGAACTTCTTCGAGCTGGCCGTGGCCGTGGCCATCTCGCTGTTCGGGCTGCATTCCGGCGCGGCGCTGGCCACGGTGGTCGGCGTGCTGGTCGAGGTGCCCGTGATGCTGTCGCTGGTGGCACTGGTCAACCGCAGCAAGGGGTGGTACGAGCGCCAGCCCGACGGGGCCACCTGCCCCACCGCCGCGCGCTGACGCGCACGCAGCGGCTCAGACGCGCCGCTGCCCGTTGGCGTCGATCACCACCTCACCGTCCTCTTTGGTGAACGGCCCCTGCTGCGGGTGGTGGAGGATGTCCAGCACCTTCTCCGAAGGCCGGCACAAGGCCGTGCCCTTCGGGGTCACGACGATGGGTCGGTTGATCAGGATGGGGTGGGCGACCATGAAGTCCAGCAACTGGTCATCGGTCCACTTGGGATCGGCCAGCCCCAGTTCGTCATACAGATCGCCCTTGGCGCGCAGCACGTCGCGCACCCCCAGCCCGGCATCGGCGATCAGCTTGACCAGCTGCGCGCGGCTGGGCGGCGTTTCCAGATACAGGATCACCTGCGGCTCGATGCCGGCGTTGCGAATCAAGGCCAGCGTGTTGCGCGAGGTGCCGCACTTGGGGTTGTGGTAGATCAGGGTGTCGGTCATGGTGGCATTGTGCCGCGCCCGGCTCACACCGACATCAGCACATCGCCCTGCGACTGCGCCAACACCTGCTTGGTCACGCTGCCCAGCAGCCAGTCCTGAAGCAGGCTGGCACCGTGCTTGCCGATCACGATCAGGTCGCTGTCGCACTCCTGCTCTTGCTCGACGATGCGGGAAGTGGGGTCGCCGTGGGCCACCACGAGGCTGGAGCGGGCAGCAGACAGGCCCGCTTCCTCGCGCAGCGCCTGCAGCTTCTGGATGGCATCCTCGCGGGCCACGATGCGGTAGTGGTGGATGGTGTCCTCGTCCACGCTGGCGTAGCGCAGATGGCCTTCGAACGGCACATCGAAGGCGTGC
Organism: Aquabacterium olei; assembly: GCA_029279925.1. Lineage (GTDB taxonomy): Bacteria > Pseudomonadota > Gammaproteobacteria > Burkholderiales > Burkholderiaceae_C > Aquabacterium > Aquabacterium olei_A. The sequence goes on along the minus strand of JAJUHM010000359.1, from coordinate 1,729 downwards.
ATCAGCACGATGTCGGCGTCGGGCGCCACGGTGCGTGCCGTGTGGATGGCCCGCAAGGACGACGGGGAGAAGTCGACGGGGATCAGCACGCGCCGGTAGGTTTCGTGCGGAGGTTGTTTGACCACCAGCACCGGGCATGACGCCGTGCTCAGGATGCGCAGTGCGGTGGTGCCCAGCACCATGTGGCGAATGACGCTTTCGCCCCGCGCACCGCAGACCAGCAGATCCGGGCCGAGGGCAGTCAGTTGCCGGGACAGTTCCGGGAGCAGCCCCCCGGCCACAGCCTGGACAGTCGGTTCGACGCTGTAGCGCCGCTGCAGGGTCTCGGCCAGCGCCTGCAACTTCTGCTGCGCTGCGCCCAGAACCCGTGTCTCGAGGTCGGCTGGTTCCGCGTTCATCAACTGGCGCAGGCGGTCCAGCGGGCCCAGGTCGGCGACGTGCAACAGGTCGAGGTCGGCCCCGAGCTGCTGGCACATCAACGCAGCGCGCTCGGCGGCATGGCGGGCGGGCGCGGACAGGTCTGTGGCGGCCAGGATGCGGGTATGCGGGGTCATTGGGTCCTCCTCAAGCGGGCGAGGGCTTCGCCTTCATGGGCAACGCCCCATTATTGGCCTCAGGCGCGAGGCTGAGACCCATTCAGTGCGCCATCGGCTCGGCCTCTGCCGCCGGACGCAGCCCCCCGCCTTGCAAGGCCCACAGCACGCCGGCCACCAGCAGGGCGGCGCCGATCAGGGTGCCGGGCGGTGGCAGCACGCCGCGCAGGGCCAGGGCATAGGCGAGCGCGGCCAGGGTCTCGAAGACGATGAGCTGCCCGACGATGGCCGTGGGCAGGCGCTGGCTGGCCTCGTTCCAGCACAGTGTGCCGACCCACGATGCCAGCAGGCCGATGGCGAACATGGTGATGACGAAGGCCTCGGGCCGCGGGCCGAAGGGCATGGGGAATGCGTCGGCCCGAAAGCCGTTCCACAGCCCGAACCCGATGTAGCCGATGGCGGCCAGGGGTAGCGTGACCAGGCCCTGGGCCGTGGCCCAGGTGCGCGGGTTGCGATCCGGGTGGGCGCGCAGCCAGTCGGCATTGCGGATGGGGTACCAGGTCCAGCACGCCACACCGCAGGCGGCCAGCAGCGCGCCCAGGCCGTAGTGAGACAGATCGAACCCACCCCGGTCGGCAAGCAAGGCCAGCTCTGCCCGGTTGACCAGAGCGATGCCGCCCAGGATGAGCCCGAGCGAGGGCAGCAGCCGCTGCCAGGGCAGCTTGCCATCACGCCAGGCGTTGCGGCCGTTGGCGCTCAGCGCAATGACCACGGGCAGCGTGCCGATGATGACCGTGGGCAAGGGAGCCCCGGCCAGCTGGATGGCGGTGGCCAGGAAGCAGTAGTACAGCAGGTTGCCCACCAGCGCGAGCTGGGTGGCCTCCCGCCAGTCCGAGCGGGTCAGCTGACGCAGGTTGGCACGGTCCAGCCAGCCCAGGGGCAGCGCGATCAGGCCGAAGGCCATGTAGCGCCCGAAGGACAGCAGCGCGGGCGGGTATTCCGGCAGCAGCACCGGGGCGATGAAGACGAGGCCCCAGACCAGGCCGGCAACGAGTGCAAAAAGGGTTCCGATCCACATCGGGCGGCATTATCCCCGCCCTGCCTCGGGGCCGTGTTCAGGTCGGTGGCTGGAAGCGCGCGCGCGCCGCGGCCACGTGCGCGCGGGTGACGCATTCAGCGGCATGGTCGTTGACCAG